>DASQYF010000414.1:0-2000 GCA_035639375.1 Nitrososphaeraceae archaeon | reverse complement strand
CTCTCACTGGTGCATGCATCATTGCACTTGGAACCAATGTGGCTGCTGTAATAGGAAGAAACAAAAAATTTATTGATGAACTGTATAACGTAGCTGAAACAACAGGTGAAAAGCTCTGGGAGCTTCCATTATATGAAGAATATTATGAACAGATAAAGAGCTCTGTGGCAGATATTAAAAATGTAGGTGGAAGACCAGGTGGCGCGATAACTGCAGCAGCATTTCTATCAAATTTTACTAATGGACTTCCATGGATTCATCTAGATATTGCAGGGACAGCATGGACGCAGGAAGGAACATATGAACGAGGCTACAATCCCAAGGGAGCGACAGGCTTTGGGATAAGAACTCTTGTGAAGTTGTTGATAGAAGATAAAATGAGTTAATTGATTTTTCTCAGCATAGATTATTTTTAGAGTACGATAAGAATTAAGGGTATATATAAATAATAGATCAGTATGATACAGGATAGCAATATATGAAGATAACATAAGCATAACTATAAATTCAAATAGCACTGCGGAAAATGACAGTCTCATAAAGAAAACCAACTGAAGCTTGTAAACCTTTTGTTAAACGCTCTTCTTCATGCCAAATCTAAATATTTCTCATAATCTTTGCTAGTCATTACATACATTCTAATTCGTTTCCTACACAAAAAAACCTGTGGAGGGGTAAGGCGTCAAATATATCTAACGGATAAACACTATTAATCTAGAATTACTAATTGCCAGTATTTCAAATGAAAGTCCTTGTTGAACAATTGATTTCGGTAGGGATAAATTGTAAGATTGGTAATTCGGATCTCGATATCCATAATATCAGAAAACCATATTTTGAAAGGTGGCTATTGAATAGAGATGGCTTTCTCCGACTAAATAATGAGAATATAGACTATATAGGGATCGAAGACGTAGTAAGGATGGGACCCTTTTACAATGTTTATTGTTTAATAGAAAATGAACACTTATCAGAAAAAGATGATAGCACCTATAACTTATTGGCTGCTAGTCCGTACTTTCATCTACGCAATGGAAAGGTTATAACGTTAGGATGGAGCGGGGGTGTCCTTGCCGATATTTTGACAGAAGACATCTTCCTTCGCAACTCTTTTGCCGAAAATATCCTGAAGGAAGAAATAAGAAAAATATCAGTTAAGGTGACAAACTTTGCATGCATTATCGAAACTCATATTTGGGAACCTGCGGGATTAGTATCAATATATCCAGTCATTGACCGAATAGGGCTAAATATTAAGCGATTGCTAAAACAGATACATTTAGGGGAGAATAGTTTTGTCCCTTGAAGAAGAACGATAGTATATCACTAGTATAAAAAAGAATAACTAAGAAATGTCAAATTAGTATGACATAATTAGGCCAAAAATGTGTGTATCATATAAAATAGATTATAACAAATTGCTTCCAATAGATATAGCTTCTGTTATTCCTTTTTGAATGATTTCTAGAGAACAGTAACATCAATGAGATAAAATTATAGAATATATATATTCATTTGCAAACAATAAGAGGTTTAAAATTACAGAATAATAGTAACTCATCTAAGGAAAAACAATGCCAGCACTGTTGTTTTCCAACCGTTCACACAGGTCAGTATTACAACAGCGACGACAGGTTTGACTTCCGGGTTCGGAATGGGACCGGGTCGCGCCCTATCGCTATGGCCGGCTTGATCTTATATATCAAAGGCATAATTTAATCTTTTAGAAGTAAATAGCTATTCAAGGACGGCCAAAAAATGCAAGTCATCTAATAAAAAAGGTCTGTATATATTCCCACAAGCATACTGAATAACATTTCTAGAAATTGAAATCATTATTATTTGAAAATAATTGAAATCGAAAAATAGTAAGTCTATCGTCACGAGCTTATGTATCTATGCTGCTTTATACATTATAAGAGGAAATTAGAAATTGCAAAGGATCGCTGTTGCTACGAGAAGAACCAGTCAATATAATTGTCTTGTGACTCTAGCATATT
>DASQYF010000413.1:0-2968 GCA_035639375.1 Nitrososphaeraceae archaeon | reverse complement strand
ATAAATAATTTAATTACTATACCATATCTAATAATGATGCTCACAAAGAAAATTCTATCTATTAGATAGACAGAACTCTTATAACATATATTATTGTGCAATCTTCGGCGCTACTCATCGTCAATATGATGAATTAGTTCTTTTTGATGTAATCATTTGTAATCTTGTTGCCTGATCCTTCTTCTCCTGTTTCCTTAATATCTTTGTTTCTGTTGTTGTTATCATTTTATCTGACTTATGCTTTGAAGTTTGCTCTCTTAGCCTGTCAATCATTTTATATTGTGAACACAACTACGCAATAAGTAATGCATCTTTTGGAAATGATTGGATCTTGTCATTGACACAAGAACAATATAGCATACTTGTAACAATCATTTAACATACTCGAAAAGTGATATTAAAGGTAACTCAAAATTTCAGTCCTCGTATCAGATCGATAGAATACTGCAATAATACCCTATGTGTTATCTATCATAATGAAATATCTCGAGTGAGAGGCTTATGAGATATTGCATTTATTATTCTATCTCATCTCCGTCATTTTTTCATTTTATAATAAGAATTCAATAACTCAATAAAGACAGCATAATTTAATGATCTTTTGTCATAAAGATAATTAGGCAAAATTTTGATAAATCTAAATCCATTTTTTAACTGAAACAAAAGAACAGGATCTATTATTTCTCTTGCAATTGATTTATTAACATAATCTAAAGGGGATATTTTGTCGGCATATTTATAGTAATAGTATAATCGACCTCCAGCTATAGTTCTTCGCAAATTCAATTTTTTGACTAAATCTTTTCTTGCATCATAAAGCATTGAAGCAATCCCTTGGCGTTGAAATTGTGGATGGGTAGAAATATCTGCTCCATATAAGCTATCTCCGCGACTGTCATGGTTTAGAAACATCCCGTAACCTGTAACGTCATACCACGTATGTTCAGCATAGGGAGGTTTTAGTGTAACAATTAGACTGCTTGCTGAGCCGACAATCATCTTCTTTTCCATTTTATCAAGGCCATCAGTATACACTACCTCAGCACAAAGTTGCCCTTCTGGAAATATATCGATATGACTTTTAAGATATGACGGCGGCCATATCATACCATATTCAGCCATATCTGAAAATGATTTCTTTTGTAGGTTGACAATTTGGGGAATATCTTGTTTAGTTATATTCCTAATTGTTATCACTTTATTGTTTAATTCTTTCTTCAGATCATCTATTATATATCATTACCAAATTATAACCTACTCGTCAATATATAGAAGAATTCTTACTTTTTTTGTCGCATTAACATACATACATCATAAATTCGATGATATCTTCTGCAAATCCAACTATCTATAGTTCGACACGACGTACGCAGTCTGACATCTATCTATCTATCTATTATTATCATCTACTATTAAGAGTAAGATTAGAAGTTCTGATAATGTGTATATTATACTTTCTGGATATCTCTAGCTGAATGTCGAGAAAGAATAAATAAAGTGTATCTGATTGGTATAAAATATTCTATCAATCTGATATTGTTGGGGATTTTTAATCTTGTATCGTCAAGTCTATTATCTATCCTTTAGGTATTGATACTCCTTTGTTGATAATGCCAGATTGAGTTCCATATCTGGAGTTTATGGATTCTATAAATTATAGGTATGTCATTACACTATTTCCTAATCTCCATATACAACATAGTTACGCTTGATCCAACTTTAATATAATACTGACTCAATCAATCAGTGAATTTGATCGTTATGTATTTTTCTATATAATGTTTAGAGCAGCTTTTAATTCAGCAATTATCGAAGGCACTTTAGAAACTAATATGTAGTATCTATGGTTAGCGTTTTTAATCATTACTGTCTTATGATTGGCTGTTATTTCATTTTTCATGCTGTGGACATATCAGGGTTTCTAAGACAAGACTATTCCAATAATACATACCTGCCGGGATTAAAAGCATCTATTACTTGGCTTCATATAGTATTGCCTTAAATTCGTCCTATCTAGAACACTTGATTGTATTGTTTCCATTATTTCATGTGCTTTTCACTAATAACTGTTCTTGTGAAGACATATTGTTCCTTTACGGCTTATACTAAACAACTTTTTTGATCTGATGAAGAATTCTTTGTTCTTCAGATAACTATAATAAATATGACATATCAGACCGAGATATGATCTCGATCATTAGTTGTCTTTCTATGATTTCCTAGTGATTATATCCTTGCTTCTGTCTTACCATCCCCTATTAGTATATTCCATTGCAACAGATAAGATAAGCAAGTAAGGTGCCGGCACTTTCAATTTTTCTTTTCCTTATCATATCTTTTAATTCGATTATAGATACAGTATCAACGCTTATAATATCTTCTGTGCTATCGTGTTTCGATTCATTCTCCATCAAACCTTCGCCTTTAAAGATATGAACGAGTTGTCTTGACTTGCTAACTGATGGATGATAGGTATAGATATACTGAATTTCCTTTGCTAGATAGCCAGTCTCCTCCAATAATTCTCTTTTTGCTGCTTCTTTCATATCTTCGTCATTTTCAAGGTGACCGGCAGGAAATTCAAGCAGTATTTTACGCAACGGATATCTATATTGTCTTATCATTATCAGAGTGTCGCTATCAAGAAAAGGAACGATAACAACAACGTCTGAAGCTTCATACCAGGTATAATCCATGGTGTTTCCATTTCTAGTTTCAATCTTATCTTGATACAATTCAATCCATGGATTTTTGAAAATGACATTACTTTGTATTGTCTTCGAATAATATGGCAACATATAATACTTAGATATATTTTCATAGCCACTTATCAATGCTTTGAAATATTAAAATTATCAAAAAATATATCCTCAATGCTAACGACATCTATTCTAAAGTACAAAATAACTATAGACGGAACTTCTATGTCAAACAAAAAGATATTATTATCCATAAACTATATCCCAAT
>DASQYF010000412.1:0-8879 GCA_035639375.1 Nitrososphaeraceae archaeon | reverse complement strand
AAATATTAAAAGTCAGACTGATAATGATATTTAAAAATGGGATTAGCTTTTATTAGCTAACTATCATCAGTTGACTCCTAACCTAAATATAATTCTAAAATATTGCGATCGTTAATTATTATTATCATTATTATCATTATTCTCTTATAATCCACTTTCTTTTAGTTTTAGTTGCTACAATTCCAACACTTTTCAAAATGGTAGTAGATATTTAATACCATAATAGACAATGCAGTAACTAATATGCCCCTAACAATAGTGAATTCCACAGACCATGCATCATCTTCTTGTCTCATATCCAGATGATATTATGTAATATCCTAAAACAGTGACGCAAGTGCGATTAAACATATCAAAAAGACTCTGTAGTACCTACAGGAAATACTATGACTATGAGAGCCAATATAATAAACAATTGCTCCGAGCCCTCTACTTATGAGGCGTGACTTGCTTTTGAAAAATATCTAGAATAATTCATTATCAACAGTAAAATGTATTATCATTCTCCAAAGAGAGGAAATTGTTGAATAATATTTTATCATACTCAACAATTAGCTTGGGATGCTAAATCTATTTTTAAAGAGAGGATATTGATAATGAATAGATAAGATAGGACAAAATTTACAGTTGAATGCAAATACAATCTGAACGAGCAAAGGTAGCAAGAAAAATAACATAAAGTAATATTATAAATTTTTGAGAATCTAAGCTGCGATTTAACAAAAAGAAAATGAAACATTATGACATTTTTGTTGCAAATTTGATCTAATATATAAGTGAAAAATCAGGCAACTTCACTGTTGTCAATTGTTTTTCTAGAGATATGGATTATAAATTTTAACAGTTGACCAAATGATGTTTTAGGCATCAACACTATACTATGCTTAATATCATAGTAATTTTTATCAAACTCTTTGTTATCATGCTTATTATTATCTAACGCAGAACCACCTACTATTATGCGTATTTTATGAAACTTTAAATGAATTTTCTTGATTAGTCTTTCAACTGTTTTTAGATTGTCTGTAATAGTTACTGAAATTAGTATAATAGCAGGCTCAATATTCCTTATGTAGTCAATAATTGACTCTGAAGGAACTGAAGGTGAGATATTGTATATTTTAAATCCTTTGCTAAGAAGTAGAGATTCTATTATATTACAGACTAAACTATGTAATTCTCCCTCTGGAGTGCATATAAGAATTTTATATTGTGATCTTGTTGATTTTGAATGAGAAATTTGTTCATTTATTACTTTTATTAGACTGCTGGCAGTGTTAGTACATGCATGTTCAGTTGCAACATCAAGTTTTCCTTGCTCCCACATTTCTCCAATCTTATGCATGACAGGTTTCAGTAGCTTATCATAAAAATTTATGAGTCCTAGTAATGATGAATACTTTTCGTATATTTTGAAAAGATCTCCCAGGTTGCAGTCTACTAATGATGAAAATATTTCTTCTCGTGTTTTTGCTAGTAGTTTTTCTTTGTCCGCAGAAGAAGAAGAGCTGTAAACTGAGATAAATGTGATAATCTTAGGATCAAAGCGATATTCTTCAGGTACGTCTTCAATTGTTACATTGGATGTCTTTCCAAGATACTTTATTATCTGTTGCTTTGAGGTATTGTTTTTATGATCCCATATGCTTTGAACAAGATACGCATAATCAATGCCTTTTACTTTCTTACTTCTGATATATACCATTTCTGAACAGAATTATTATCTTTGATTACTATCTCCAATTATATTAATTGGTAGTAATTATACTCTAGTGCTAAAGAGAATGATTAGGAAGGTGGTTGTGCAGTAGCTTTAATTCTCCTTGCAAACACTCCTAATCCTGCCATTCTTCCAGATATAAATCCAGTCATTGCACCATATATAATATGGAAAAGAAATGATCCTCCTATCATAACAGGATACAATCCCTGAAAGTGTAAAGCTATGTTATAGATGTATTGGTTTGGTGCTGAAAATGCAAAGGAATCAAGCCTTGGCTGTATCCCAAAGGTTGCAAGTGGTACAAACAATACGAGCCATAAAGCTATACCAACGATCATTCCTCTAGGCACTCCGTACCGTGCCTTATATGGTGCGATTTTTTGCCAAAATAGTGCTAGTTGTCCAAATATATTTCCTGCAGTGAGCCCTGTCAATAGATGTAGTGCAAAGCCTATGTATTGAGCAGTTGTAGTTTCAGTAAATCCTAGCGAGATACCGATAACAGCAAAGAAAGTACCTGGCGGACTTCCAGATATAAGATCAACTATTACAAGTAGACCAGAGATTGCCCAAGCTGAAATAAATCCTGCTATTGAGCAATACAGTATAAATAATTTTGAGCTTTTTTGCCATTCCATGATATGAATTTATAATAGTAATATAAAAACTAGTGGCTAATTTTCTTTATAGTGCCTAACTATAAACCATGAACTCTTATTTTATGAAATACATTATGGGATGCTGCTACAACTACTGCCGCAATGATGGCACCAATAAAGTTTCTTATAGTCATAATCATGTCTGGAGAGCTAGCAATTATCGAATTACCTAATATAGTATATATGTTATCAGTTAACCAAAAGGCAAGAGTAATCCAACCAATTATACCTGCAACCATAGCACCAAGTCTTGCTCCTTTAGACACAAAATATATTGAAAAAGTTATTCCAAGATACCAACAACCACTTAGAATTAACCAATTGCCTTGAAATATTTCAGGTCTGGCGTCAAATATATAATAAGTAGAACCTATCGCGACCATTGCAAATAGTGACATTAACAGAATCCTATTATTTAGAGAATGAGAAGTCCGTTCTCTTCTTGAAATCTTTTCTTTTTTCATTTGTTCTTCTTTTGCAGATTTTATTGCTTCTTCAAAATTTTTTAGTTGAATAGGAATCATTTTCTTTATTGAATCATCTTTTACTGTTGCCTCATGTTTGAGGCTATCTATCAAAGGTCTTGCTAACGATGCTTTAACAGGCGTAACAAGATCAACCCAATAGGAAGAAAGTCGTGGAGTAAGAAAAGGAATTATAATTATTTTTATTGACTTATTGAGCATCTTTGCGTAATGTCTCATCATATCTACATATGTAAGGACGTCTGGTCCTCCGATATCAAATGTTCTTCCTTCCGTTTCTTTCACATCCAGAGCTTTAACTAAGTAAGTAACCACATCGTCTACAGATATTGGTTGTGACTTAGTAAGCACCCATTTTGGACACACCATCATGGGAAGCCTCTCAACAAGATACTGTAACATTTGAAATGAACCTCCTCCTTGTCCTAAAATAACAGCTGCTCGGAATATTGTCAGCTTTGCATCAGATCTTTTTAGTATTTCGCCTACCTGTTTTCTGCTCTTTAAATGTTCGGAAAGCTCGTTATCATTCCCAGGACTCAGCCCGCCAAGGTAGACGATTCTCTTAATTCCGCATTCTGTAGCGGCTCTTGCAAAATTTTCTGCAGCAACTCGGTCTCTTTCTGCAAATTTCTTCCATTCTTTAGAAGAACCTTCCATTGAATGTATTAGATAAAATGCAACGTCTACTCGAGACATTACTTTCACAAGTTGTTGATAGTTAGCTACATCTGCATTGACTATTTTAACATCTTGATTAAAACGACCCTTCAATGACTCGACGTTTCGGGTCATGCATATTATCTCTTTGTTGTCTGAAGACAATGGTGATAAAGATAATCTATGTACTACACGGCTTCCAATAAAGCCACTTGCACCTGTCACTAGAATCCTTAGACTCCTAGCTTCTGAATCAGGAACAACCATATGGTTTAAGGTATTTTGATTTTGCATTATTGTTCTTCTTCTTCTTCTTCATTCACTGTTATGATTTTTTTATTATTTTTGATCATCATACATTACCATTGTCATAGATACAGGTAAATGATTTGCTAAATTTTGCATAATCTTGTCATCATTCACGTACAACTCTATCATATCTGAGTTTCCTTTTATTATGTTGGTATTTAATACAATTTTGTTTTCTTCTCCAGCATCAAATGATATTAATGCTTGATTCGTATCTATTTCAAAATCTTTAGGAAAAATTATAGACTGGTTTCCGACTTGTATATTTATCCTATATGATTTATCATTATCTGTAACAGCATAACCATAGATATAGCTTTCAGCTAGATCTAATTGTAAATTAAACGTAATTGATTTTACCAATTTATCTCTACTACATTGTTATCGACCTTCTGGTTCTATTTAAATAATGCCAAAAAATTGTTATAGTGCCAACTAATATTATTGACTTACTAGTATGAAGATTGAACATGCATAAAACCAATATAAAAAATAATACTATTAAGAAAAAATAATAGAAATGCGATATAATTATATTTTTTTATATTATTTGATTTGCCATATTCCAAACGTATTTTTCTGAGGGTCTTCTAAGACTGCGTAATAGCCTTCTGATATTTCTTTCTTATTTTTTATTACTTTTGCACCTAATTGCTTCGCCTTGTCTATATAATTATCAATTGATTCGACAGTTACAAATTGTGTTGACATCTGTTCAGGATTTTCTTTTTGCATTATTGCTCCACTTATTCCTGCATTTCTTATCATATAGTAGCCTTGAGTTTCGCCTTTTTCAAATTGCCATGCAAATAACGAAGAATAAAAATTCTTCAAGTTTTCTACATTATCTGCTGGTATTTCAAAATGCTCTATGTTATGACGATTAGTTTGATTTGACATTTATTTTTCATCTCTTCAATTCCTGATATATGAGACCTTATGTTATGCTCTACTAGACTCAAGCTTTTGCTTTACTGTTTGAGCCGCCTGTTCTAATCCTTGCTTTATCTTCTTATCAGCCTGACTACCGGTAAGAATGTTTGCAACTTTACCTGTTGTAGGTAATTCGTATTCGATTGTATGTTTAACGTGGGTAATATCTCCATTACCTTGAAATTCTTGTATACTTTCAAATTTCTTAAATGGTCCTTGAGTTTGTCTAGTTACCAATCTTCTGTTCTGTTCTTTATCTGTTACTTCTATTAACATTTCATCTTCTTTTCCCATATATTCTCCTTTTACTTTTATTTCTGAACCTTCTTCATTTTTTGAATCTGAGATAGGTTCAGATTCTTTTATTACATCCCTAGGCCAAGCCTCTTTGATATTCTCCGGATTTGTGTAATATTCATATACACTCTGTACCGGTGCGTTAATTTCTACGTCCTGTTTTGATGTTGCCATTTAAGGTTCGCTGATCTTTATTATTCTTAAAGATTACCATCATATAATCAAGTTAGGCACTATGACTTTTAAAATGGAATTGCAAAATTCTATCAATATATTGGTATTGTCTTTGTTTTATTTATTGTGAATATAATCTCAAAATAAACTAAATAATACGTTGATAAAAATGTTTAAATTTTCTATACCTGAAAAACCAAGTTTACATATAAAGACACAAATAATGGTATCGCCAAATAGTGTATACATGAATGGAATAAGTACTAAATCTGCAATTACAATAGCTGCTTTAGCTACATCTTTAATTCTTACAACTGCATTGATGATTAATTACCAGAATAACCAAGTCATGGCATATCCTAGAGGTTATGAGAAAGGAAATACCACCTTTGGAACAATAGCTAGTATACAAAATGATGAGAATGGCAATCCCAGCTGGATAGTATCAGGTCACTGGAAGGCAAATTTATTGAATAACCAATCTCAGAGTAGTAGCAGCCAAGGAAATACATCATCATCACCAACATCACCAGCATCTTCAGGTTCTGTATTTAATACATCATTTAAGATGGTAAAACTAGATGGAACAGCGAATCATACACATACTATTACTAATTTTGTTCTAGCCAATACGTCGATGCCAAACAATATGACAAGAATATTTAATGGAACATCTACAGCAAGTCTCAAGGAAGGTCCGGCTACAGATATACCGACTAGCATAAGGATTATGGGAGATAAAGTGATAAGCATATGGCTTGATCCTTCAAAGGTCAATAATCATTTTGGAAATACACCAATCTATGGTACGATTATGGATGAGCATGGATATAGACAAGGTTATTCGAAGGGCAATAATACTCAAATGGGAAACAGTAGTTGGACAAAATGACAGACAGAGAGATAGATAGATAGATAGATAGATAAACAAACAAACAAACAAACAAACAGATACAAACTAAAATAACCAGCGTATACCTTAAATTTTTGTTATTATTGTCGTCATCTTCATCATCACTATCCAGAGAGATTGATGATGTTTAACGTTTTATTTAAATAGAGATAACATATTTACACAGAATGTATTATGCTACAGAGTAACAATATTATTCTGCGAAACAGGAGAAACTTCAACTTTCCTATTATTTTTGGATGTCTTTTTCTACTGTTTGCAGTATGTTATTTTAGTACAACCAACGTACAGCTGGCATATTCCCAAGAATACATATTTGAAAGACAATTCGGTTCTGCTGGTACATCTTTAGGAGAATTCTCCCAACCCCAGGGAATAGCTAGCGATTCTAGTGGCAATATCTATATCACTAGTTTCACTAGTCTATCAAACCAGATTCAAAAGTTCACAAGCAATGGTACTTTTATTACATCTTGGGGTTCATTGGGTTTTGGTCCCAGCCGTTTTACTAATCCCTCAGGAATAACGATAGATTCTTCAGATAATGTATATGTAGCGGATTTCGGTGATCCAGAAAATGCTATTCAAAAGTTCACAAGCAATGGTACTTTTATTACATTATGGGGATCATTTGGACTTGGCGATGGCCAATTTATAAATCCTGGTGGAATAGATACAGATTCTTCAGATAATGTATACGTAGCGGATTTCGGTGAAAATAATAATATACAGAAATTTGATAGCAATGGCAACTTTATCATGAAATGGGGTTCTCCTGGTACAGCGGACGGCCAATTTATCAATCCAGTTTCGATAAGTGTAGATAAATCGAACAACAATAACGTATACGTGTTGGATAAAAGCAATAACCGTATACAGAAATTTGATAGCAATGGCAACTTTATCATGAAATGGGGTTCTCCTGGTACAGCGGACGCCGAGTTTAATTCCCCGGATGGTATAGCTACTGATTCAGAAGGTAATGTATTTGTTGCAGATTCAGAGAATCATCGTATACAGAAATTTGATAGCAATGGCAACTTTATTACTAAGTGGGGAAGCATGGGAAGTGGTGATGGCCAGTTCAGACATCCTGCAAGTATAGCTACTGATTCAGAAGGTAATGTATTTGTTGCAGATTCTGATAATGACAGGATACAGGTTTTTAAGCAGGTTTCAAAATCATCTGCTTCTAATGCTGTACCTGTTTCCTGAAACAGATTACTCTCCTCGCCACTTTTTATTAAAACACCAGAGAACAGTAGTCCCCACAAATTATCGATGAATTAATCACTAACATTCATCGAGCCGAATAACTACTATTATTATCCCAACAAACAAAAAAATATTACATCAATGTTTCTTTTATCTTATCCCGACAAGCCTGTGAATCAAATATAAATAAAGCTACCAAGTTGCTCTTACTTTAGTACTTTTTTCTATAATCGATATCATATCATATACAAGATACTTCCACAAGAAGAAATAATGTTGACCAATTCACTAATTTCGAAAGATTTCTAAAGAAATCAATAGCTACCCTTTCAAAATCTACAACCAACAGAAGCAGTGAGTATAATAGAAAATAGGAAAATAATATTCCAATACCAAAGCCGGGATTTACTATTATCAGTAGCGATAATGCTATATTTATCCAACAGAGTATGATTTTGCAAAATTCTAATGTCTTTATGAGTTTTTGTATGAGTCTAATCGAAGATTCTTCTTTTAATCTAATATTTAGAACGTGAGCCTTACTTAAATATCAAATAAAAAAGATGTCATATGATATTGATACTCTATCAAATATCCACAAACTAAAGTATTATTAGAGATGGCTCATATACAACAAGGTGTAAACAAAAATATCTATCTATCTCATATAATTGCTATATATATGAGTTGTATAAGCTTTGAATAAATACATTCTCATTTCTATCAGTACTCTAGGATTATTTATCTTACTTGCTCTGCTAGTTTCTCCAACAATAAACTATAACGTTGATACTCCAATCATTCATGCTGATAACTCAGCTTTTCTACAGCTTAATAACTTGCACTATTCTTTTTTCAATCAGTTTATGATATGGATGACTATGTATGGAAGAGAGGTAGTATGGTCTATGGCAATAATACTTTTGTTTGTTATTGGTGGTTGGACAGGCAAAAAGACAGCAATTGTGATGACACTAGCAATAATTGTCATCATACCAATAGGTATCGCAGCAAAAGAAATAGTAGCTAGACCTAGACCAATAATTCCAAAGTCAGATTTTTTACTAGCGGCTGATTCAGAATATTCTTTTCCTTCTGGTCATGCAACGATAGTGTCTGCTGGTGCAGCGTCAACTTTAGTATTATTTAGGGATTCACATAAGAAACTAATAATATCTTTAGCTTTGTCTGTAGAGGCAGCTCTTGTATGTCTTTCCAGAGTATATGTAGGTGGCCATTATCCTCTAGATGTACTTGGAGGAATACTTTTGGGTGTTGGCATTGTTTCGTTATTTATAGCAGTAATAAAAAATATTGAACTATTTATGATATCAATTAAAAAGATTGTAAAAAAGTTATGAATGGGATATGTGTGCGATTATTAAGAGAATATTGTTACGCTTTTCACATAACTCTATTATATAAAGGTATTATCTCTGGCCAAGGATAAAACCAGCAGCAGCAACTATACTAGTCGCTTGAGACGCGGCAACCTGGTGGCGGCCTAGTGA
>DASQYF010000411.1:0-3949 GCA_035639375.1 Nitrososphaeraceae archaeon | reverse complement strand
ACGATCATAATGTTTGTTCCAAATAAGAATGAGACCGTAAATATTATTATAATAATAATTCCTAATAACATATATACAAAAGATATATGTAACTAAACTTATTAATCTACTTTATACATCATGGCTTCTCTGACCTACACTTACTCCATTAGGAATGTTATGAATCTAATCTTATATTTACAAGCGTAGATACCAAACAAAAACATTTTAGCCAATTACTAATGTTTTTTTTCATACCGTAGATTAACGAATTTACCTCCCGAAATCCAACCAGATGCAGGTGCGGTATTGTTATTATTGTGTTAACTACAGGAGCTTAGAAAGTATTGGATGAAGGCTCTTATTGTATTGGTTATAATCGATAAAAAAATCTGTGATTTATATTTAATTGTTTTTCGATCCCATCAAAAATACAATATTCTATTAAAACTACAAAGTTGTAATTGAAAGGTTCCATAGGGATTGCTTCCATGCACGTACTAGGTTTCGGTACTTTTTTTATTTAGCTTTATTTTCTCATTATATAATTAATCCAAGAAGAGTGTACTTAGATTCTCGTTTAGCGAGTCAAGGAGTTTCATATCTTCTGGTTCAAGCCGGAAGCTGAACACTTGGCTATTCTCGTATATTCGCTCCTCGTGTATCGACTTTGGGATCACTATGATGTCATGTTGTAAGATCCAACGTATGAGGACCTGAGCTGGTGTTTTTTCATATTTCTTGGCCACGTCTATGATATTTTGATGATTGAGTCTCTTTGCTCTGGTCAATGGGCTGTAAGCCTCAAGCTGGATCCTATTAATTTTGCAGTACTGAAGTAGCTCTTGTTGATATAGAAATGGATGAAATTCTACTTGGTTCACTGCAGGCACAATGTCGGAATTCTGCAGCAGATCCCTTAGTTGGCTGATCGAGTAATTGCTCACCCCTATTGCATGGGCTTTACCCTGTCGCCATAACTTTATCATTGCCCTCCACGTGTCATCGCTAAGCCCTTGGACTGGCCAGTGTATTAGATAGAGATCCACGTAGGACAACCCGAGGCGTCGCAAGCTTCCTTCGCATGCTTGCAGGGTTGAATCATATCCTTGGTAGCTGTTCCAAACCTTTGTGGTAATGAAGATTTCTTCCCTCCTGATTCCACTTTCTCGTACTGCCCTACCCACATCTGTCTCGTTACCATATAGCTGAGCGGTGTCGATGTGCCTATACCCGATCTTCAACGCATATCTGACAGCACGCCGGGTAGTTTCTCCTGGTGGCGACCGGTATACTCCTAGACCAATGTATGGAATCTCGATTCCATTATTTAGCTTAGCTCGGGACTCCAAGGTCAATACCATATAACGAATCACATTCAGATCTCAACTTAACTGTATCGGCTAAAATGTCAGCTTTTAGACGGATTTAGATGAATTTTAATTTAATGAATAAGATTTGGAACAAGTTAGGTATAGTGATTTAGATGTTTGCCTACAGATAACTGTATATTAAAGTCAAAGGGAAATACAAAGTATCTGTTTGCGCTCTTAATTGATTTATGAAGTTTTGATTAGATGATATATTGCCAATATATTCAATACTTTTGAGTAACCATGTTATTGTTACTTACTTCTCTTTTAGTTAATATTTCAGGTCCTTGCTCTCTTTTTTCGGTTGCTTTTTTGTTTTTGTTTTTGTTCTTGTTGAAAATGACGAAGATGCGTTTGTCTTCTTTGTAATTGAGTTACAATGGTGTAAAGTTTCTTTATTGTATTTGATTGTTTATCTATCTTATTGAAAGATTTTTGTAATGGTTGAATTATCTTCTCTATTCTAGCCAGCTGATCTGATTGTTTTTCAAGCCGCTTGGAAATAGTTGCAAGGTTGTTATTGGATTCTTTCTTCCTCGTAGCGGCTCTTGCCTTAGGTGACTTCTTCATTGTCCTTCCTCCTTGTTTTGTATCTTCAGTTGCAGGTATTTCTTCTTCTGGCTTAGTAGTTAGGCTTCCTTCTTGTCCTCCCCTACTCCCACCACCGATAGCTTCTGCTTTGGCTTGTACTCTTTCTTGTAAGTCCTCTCTATTTTGCGCTTCTAATGATGATGATACTTTATCGTCTTGCTTTATTTCCGTACTTCTCAATCTCCACTCGGTTTCTTCACTTTCTGACATGTACTAAAGTAAAAATGCTCAAGTATTAAATTACTTACTATCATAATATACTATCATAATATAGTGGGTGCAATATTCCAATTCTATTAGCTTGGCTTTATAGCTCACTCCTTCTTATTTGGATATTAATCAAAAGCTGCAACATTTCATGTACTAATTACTTTTATCTAGGCCTACTACTATGATTTGATTATTTTCTGTCACATTTGCACCTATGATATCAACTCCATTTACCACACCAAGGAAACCCGAAGCAGCATTTAAATGATGTGCTGCCGTTCCTAAACATAGCCAATTTTCTGTCAACTCTATATATAATATTGATAAATTCATTGTATTTGAATTCAGGCTCTTCCATATATACACACACATTAGCATCAAACAAATTTTTATTTTTATTTTTATTATTATTCAATTCCAAATCTTTAGATTGCAAAATACAAGTAATAGACATTCATACCTGTTTGATGCTTAATATAAGGTAAATTAACATACCTAGTCTTTATCGCTGTTTGTGGAAAAGCAGTTGTAAAAGTCGACCTTCGAGCCCAAAAAAGCCAAGCACTTTGAAACCACCATCAGGTGCCTGCAAATTATAATCTGTAGATCCGTATTGGTGATATGTTTATGTCCTCCCAAGATAGTAAATATTAATCGCTTGTTCTATAGTAGATATCAAAATAATACCATCCCCTGGTTGACCAGTTCTAGCTGTCTCTATGATGGCTTGAATGATATCATCTAATTGTGAATCCGGCGCAATAATTTCGAATTTTGCCCTGGGAATAAGATCATATGAGACAGGCATGCCTCTCCACTGTAAATGAAGTTCTCTTTGCTTACTCCAACCGGATACTGTAGTAATTGTCATACCACTCACTCCCAATTGCCTAAGACGCTCTTTTACACTGCTCATTACCTCAGCTCTTACTATTGCTTCTATTTTTTTCAATATACAGCTTTAAAGCTGTATTATTTCTTAAAATAGTTTTAATTTATATAGTGTGGTATTATTTGGCTCAAATATAATAATATACTTGTGCCTCCCAGCATCTCTAAACTTTTAGTGGCTTAGTAGACTTCAAGAGATGCAATTTAACTACGTTGCGTATTATATTATATTGATTTATTAATTCATTTGAAGAAAAAGAAGATAGAATTTAAAGATGACAATAGATATGCATAATCTGTGCAAGCAAATAATAGAGTTAGATAGCACTATTAGATTTGCAGGTATTCCTAACAAATTTGGCAAACAAATTGTAGTTGAATATAGAAAAGGTTTGGCTCCATTATTGTCAGATAGTGAGTCAGAACTGTATGCTATTGAATCGGTTATACGGATGAATACCAGAAAAGACTATGAATCAAAGCTTGGCAAGCCAATATATTCTTTTACTTTGTATGAGAAAATAAAGCGGACCACAATATCATTAGATAATAAAGACTACCCAATTCTAATGGTATCATTTGATACAGACGCAGACCATGAGTCCATAATTTTGAACAAAATAATACCTTTTGTTAAGAATGAAATAGCTAGATAATGATTATTATTTCTAATATCATCATTGTTTGTATGATTTGAACCGCATGCATAGAGGTATGCCAATACATAATGCTCTATTGGTCCAACTTTAATTTTTCCGTCTAGATCAAGGATAAAACACACGTCCTAGATTTAGATAACTTGTTAATGTATCATCAGGACGATTAACTTAAACAAGTCTTTGCTGCAAAAGGAGAGCCTGCCAAATACGAGTTGTGTGTCATTTTCTCCATTCAGCATTAATATG
>DASQYF010000410.1:0-5006 GCA_035639375.1 Nitrososphaeraceae archaeon | reverse complement strand
TATCTTTCTTGTTAATTATTATTTTTATGATATTATTATTCTATATAAATCTGAAAGGGAAACTCAGTATTATTTTTCTTAAAATAAATATATTATGACAACGGCTTCTCAAAAGAAGATAATATGAATTCAACACTAGTAATGATTGCAGTACTAGCAGCAGTGGCTATGCTATCAGCAGCAGTAGTTGTAGTACCAATACAACAAGCAAGTGCACAGGATACAAGCTTTAGTTTCAAACAAAGACAGTCTAACGAATGTAGTGGCAGTGCAGGCTGTAGTAACTCAGCCTCAATAATATTCGGCGGCGCGAGAGGATAAAAAAATCGGCAGTTGTTCCTGCTGTCGCAATATCTATCTTTTGCAATGCTATAAGAATATAACCTCTTTAGGGTAGTAATGACAATATTTCGCCGAAAGCCTTTACTTTGGAATAAATGATATTGGATATATCCAGTATTGTTTTCTTTAATAATTCTGGATATGGCTACTGCAGGTTGATCGTCATTGGGTTGTTCATAATCTTCTGATCAACCTACAGTGCTCTCTCTCTTCTCTTTATTTTCTTATTGATAACGTGATTATGCGATTTAGCAGGAAAATTGCTGACATACTCAGGTTCTTTAGATCCAACTGATCATTCTCAGCCCGTAATTCATTATCAGTTAGTAAAAGAAGTAATCAATAAGATAGAAAATAGATTGTGCTATCAACTGATTATGGGACAGATGTACTATTTCTATACTCCTTCCTGTTGTATAGTAACATCCTTTGGTATATCAAAGCTCTTTCCTGAATTTTCATCAGTAACTCTATATGTTATAACATAATCGCCTGGTGGAAATGGTGAAGATTGGTCTATTGAGATAGTTAAAATTAGCTCCTTATTCTGATGGTGGGATACCAAGTTACTTATAGGAATGTCCTCTTGTCCACCCAAAACAGTCCCATTCTTATCAGAGATGAGAAAGTCAAGTGTAAAATTCATAGTATATAGTCTAGTACCATCTTCATCTGTTATTGTACCATACGTGTAACCTACAGGTTCAACATATAGCAAGAATGTTTCTCCTGGTTTGAAGACATTAGATTTCCTGGCATCATACATACCATATCCTCCTGGCTCTGAAGAAACAAATGTATCAAATGCTGATCTAAATGTTTGGTTTCCTTCTACTGATGTTTCAGGTGGTGGTGGTGCTTGTCCAAATGCAATGTG
The DNA here is from genome assembly GCA_035639375.1 of Nitrososphaeraceae archaeon. Lineage (GTDB taxonomy): Archaea > Thermoproteota > Nitrososphaeria > Nitrososphaerales > Nitrososphaeraceae > JAJNBK01. The sequence continues at coordinate 3,787 of DASQYF010000410.1, read as the reverse complement.
TTCTTGTTGCTGTTGGTATTGTACTCCATTAGAAATAATAACTGTAGATAAAGCAGATACTATGATTAATATTTGAATCTGATTACCTTTGTTCATAATACTTGAAGTATCGAAACATCCGGATTTATATATTTTTAATTAGGAGTATACAGATAGAATTTGTTGCATTTTCTTATAATTACTTAAGAACTACATTCAAAAATGTTAGGATATCACTCTCATATTCAATGAATGGACTGCCGATTCCTCAGGTACGTATATGCAACCTCATTAATAGGACAATAAGAAGATTTTAAAGACACTAATGTCTAGAAGTCAACAATTTTTCTTTGTTGTCAGATTTACAAAATGCATAAAGTGCGTCATATACGTAGAATTGTTTTGTCATATTATCGTAATCATCCTTTGAAATAATACTAAAACCACTAGCTAATGCAGCCAGAGCTTCAGAGTAAGGAGTTAGACTCCTATTAGGAGTATCTGCTCCTCTAACGATCTTTGCTAATTCAAAGAGTGCAGGCTCTTCTTCTTTTTTATCCAATCCATATTTTTTTAAAATAGCATCAAAAGAGCATTCTTCCCCATGATGACCTAGCTCAACATTTGGTATGTCAAAAGGTATGGCATTTTGTTCTTTAGATATTTCAATTACCTTATGTGCAGCTACAAAAAGAAATTCTGCATCCTTATCAATGAAATTTTTTATAAGCCAAGGACATGCAATTCGATCTACTTTTGCATGTTCTCTTGTTATCCATTTCATAATATTATATTATTTACAATATTATTTACAATATACTTTTTGAAACTATAAATGTTTGAATGATAAGAGGGGTGACATTATTTAATTTATCGTGATAAAGGACAATAGAATAAATGTTATAATGCTGCTCTTAAGATTGAGCCCAAATTTATCTAATGGCATTAGTCTGCACTTCTCTCTTCTACATGGAAAGTAATCATCAAGCATTCCAACAAGCATATCCTGATGTCAAAATCGCTACAATGAAAGATGCTATAGACGGACTACACACATGCATCAAGCCCTAGCTAGATCAATTATCAATGAAATGTCATCAGGAGCAAAGAAGGATAATAATAAAAAGGTATGCGCAAATTCACTTATAATCCCTATGCATTATTTATCAACACTTTATGAAAAATTATGATTTTTAATGGTTGTTTTATGGAAGGAGATATTTACAGGCACTTCTGAACTTATAATAACAAGTGGACAACAAATATAATTATAATATACATGGTGTTGCTAAAAAAATATGCCAATTTTTCTGGTAGGAAGACAAAGGAAGTAGCTATCATTTTTATCATATTGATTATTGTTATTTCTTATGGTTTGTTTTTTTATCTTCAAAATAATACAGAAAGCAACATCAGAAATAGCCTATTTGAGCAACAAAAACAACGCCAGATAGGATCTGCACTAGCTCTTTCTCAACATATTGGCTCTGACCTTGATTCAATTGTGGCTAGGCTTCAGGATTTAGCAAACTCAGCATATTTGCAACAAGGCGATTTATTCAGCAATACAACCAAAAAGTCGATTCAACAGATGTATGTCCAAATGAATAATATTACTAAAGTAGATAGACTTTTCATTTTAGATGAAAACAACATTGCAAGGAGCAGCATAGCCCCAAAAGGACAAGAAGCATTTGTTGGAATCAATTTTTCCTATAGAGACTGGGTAAGAGATACAAAAAACACTTTGATGCCAATATTTTCCAATGGTTTTGAGGGAAGAGATGGTAAATACAGAATAGCGATAACCCATCCAATAATAAATATCAGGACTGGAAAATATATAGGATTAGTAGCAGCACTAATTCCTACTACAGAATTCTTTGCACATTATGGCAACATTTACAATATTAAGTCAAATTTTCTGGTAGTTTTTGACAAAAAAGGAAATTACATAGCCACTCCAAGGACACAATTATTAGGAAAGAACTATTTTGGAAATCAGTCTCAGCAAATCTTCCACCATAATCGGTTACAGTATAATCTATATCGCCAATTACTTGGAGGAAAGCCAGGCTATGCTGTATATGATTTTGGGATTGGCGAAAGACTAAATACTGGCTACCCAATTTTTGTGCAAGGAAAACCAACATACTTTGTATCTGCAGTAACTCCCACTTCTGTAATATATTCACAGATCAATGATGTAATTCTTACACAAAGAATAGAGACATTTTCGCTTCTTGCTGGCACTACGGCTGCAATTGTAGTTCTCATTATATTTCTTATTAGATGGAGTAGCAACTTAAATGATGAAGTTAAAAGAAGAACAAGAGAGCTAAATGAATCAAATAAGCAACTTGGAGTGGCTAATGAACAATTAAAAGCTCAAGATAAAATGCAAAAAGAGTTTATTAATATTGCAAGTCACGAATTGAAGACCCCTATGCAAGCTATTCTAGGATTTTCACAACTATTACAAACACATCCTGAAAGAAGAGATGAAATGATAAATGCTATAGAAAGAAACGCTGTTAGACTTCAAAGCCTTACAAATAGTATATTGGATGTTTCAAGAATTGAGAGCCAAACTTTGAAGCTAAACAAGGAGAAGTTTAACATTAACCAAAAGATAAGAGATGCAATTGACGATTTAAAATCAAGACAGCCAGTAGAAATAACATTTACTGATCCAAAAGTAGATCCTATAGTTGTAGAAGCAGATAGAATTAGAATTTATGAGGTTATATCAAATCTCTTAGATAACGCCATTAAATTTACACAGAAAAATAGTAGTAGTAGGGATGATGGTAATAGTCTCGGTGAGGACACTATAACAGTGTTTACTGCCATAAAGTCCAACCAAGTATATAAGAATGGTAAGAATGGTAATACTAGTAGCGTTGGGGAGGTTATTATTAGTATAAGAGATAGAGGAGCAGGTATTGATCCTGAGATACAGGACAGATTATTTTCCAAATTCGTTACCAAATCTGAGAGAGGCACAGGGTTAGGGTTGTATATATCAAAGGGTATTATAGAAGCTCATGGGGGAAGGATATGGGCGGAGAATAATGCTGACGGTAAAGGAGCAACATTTTACTTTAGCCTACCTTTAAGCAAATAGTAGATATGAATTACTATTTATTTTTAATAACGTAGTTTCCAAACATTAATGATATAGTAATAAGGTTCACCAAGACTTTTTACATCCATCTTTAGGGTTATACTCTTGCAAAGCTCTAAGGACTTGTCTGGCAAAGACCTTTTATCGCTATTATCTTTTTGTATTTATATCCAGTATTAACAGTAGGCATATTATAAATTAATTTAACCATTTGTGGATCAGTTTTCAAAGTCTGGAGTAATGCTGTGAAAGCTACTTATATTACTTGTTTATTTTCTGATAAGGCGGCTTTAACATTTTCTTTGACTAAGCGCTTTAGCTCATCATCATTGTTTGAAATATTTGCAATCCATTTTTCTAATCTATCCTTTTGAGCAGTAAGTTCCTGTACTTGTTCTTTTCTGTTGCAATCTTGTTCACAAGAGAATACAGTTGTATCTAATATTGATACTTTACGTTCCATAGTCTCTATGTCGTTTGCCAAGCGTTGTCTTGTGTATTGTAGCTTATCTACCTGATCTCTTATCTGTCTATAGAGACTTTCCATGTAGGGTGGTTTATGAATAGCAATCTCTACAATATTTGCTACTTGTGATATGTTCATGCTTCTTGCTTTACTAGTTGTTGGTATAATTTCCAAAATGGCCATATCTTTCCATTTGTTTCTTTGTAGATTAAATT
>DASQYF010000409.1:0-2402 GCA_035639375.1 Nitrososphaeraceae archaeon | reverse complement strand
ATTTGTAGGTACTCAGCTGCCATCACCTCTCTTATTCTTCCCATTAATTTATCTGTTCATCATCAATAAATCTGTGATCCCTCTTTTTGTCTGTTGAAATCTCTGTGATTGTTTCTACATAACAAGGGCCACTAATTAATTTGTCCACAACTTATCAGTATATAAAAAATAGAGTTTTTTATATTGTCCACATTCCTTGTGAATTCCTGCTTTTGCCATCTAGTATTATCATCATCAATTAAGTGTTCCTCAAACTCTTACCTATACATCATATGACTGGGGAACTGTTTAGACTATTCCACTTCTTCTTTATCTGTTAGCGACAACTAATTATTTATTTATTGTTATGACTTTGCCATGATAGTCAACTAATTTTTTCTTTTGGCGTTCTGTAAGCCTGTCAAAGTCTTTCTGATTATAGCAACAAAATCCTTTCAATTTTGAATGAAACTTTGATGGCAGGGAGGTTTCATATTCTATTATGTTAGTTTTTTTGTTTTTGTTTTCATGATAATTAAATTGAAAGAATGAACCCATATCAGCAATTGCAGTAACACCATTTTTGCCTAATTTTTGTGCATGTTTTACTAACCTTTCAACAAATGTAATGATAGAAGTTGAGCAAAAATATGCTCTTACAGAATCTATGATCACAAGTAAGCCTTGTTTTTCATATTTTCTTACATCCATGCTGGCATACTCATTTTCTCGTAAACTACGTCTAACAGTATCAGTAGTTTCATAATGTGGAAGTAATAGGACAAGTTCATTGTTTTCTTCTAACTGTATTTTTGTATAAAAAGAGTAGATCTGCCTAAATGTGATTAAATGATCATAGATAGCAATATAGTGAGCACCAGGTTTTGTCTGGTTTAATTGGTCTAGATTCATACCAAGATTATCCTCTGAAATTTCAAAATAGCTTTCTTTCTATTTAATGGTATTTGTTAATGAACTTTACATATGGCACGAGCAGCTTAATTTTTCTTCAATCTGGTAATGGGTTTTATTCCATTAGCATATTTTTTTATCTCAATATTTAATCTTTTCAATGATATAGGTTTTTGAATGAAGCCATTTACCTTAGTAGCCAATAACTCTTCTGAGAAGATGGTCGTGTTAATATCAAATGCTGTCATTAGCAAGATCTTGATATCTGGTCTTATTTCTCTAATATTTCTTACAAATTCAAATCCATTCATACCGGGCATTCTAATATCAGAAATAACTAGACGATATTCTTTACAATTTACCCTAAAATGTTCCAACGCTAAAAATGGATCTGTAAAGTCATAGACATTAAAGCCATACTTTTGCAACGATAATCTCATAAGTATAGTGTTGTCAATTTCATCATCTACGATCATAATTAAGTCATTGTTCGATGCCATTAATCTAGATGTATGAGTATATTTTAGAGAAATTTAAATAGCAATCTCATTATTTTTTGACCTTTTATGTAAATAAGTAACAGCAATACACATGTAATTATAACTGAGCGATTATAAGCGTAATATGTATTTATGAGGTTTATCATGTTAATAATTAAACGTTTGTGTTGAACTATTTTATATATTTAGTAAATATATTTCTATTAAAGACTAATAATATTTTAAGAGCAATACCAGCCAAAAATTATATTTATTATTGGAATGGTACAGTCAACTAGACTTTATTAGCAAAATTGGTTAGACAAAAATAGAGATATTTCCTTTATTCTAATAGCGAATTCTAGCTTGGTAATAGAAGAGATACGTTATGATTTTGAAGGATTCAGAAGATATGCAGACGATTTTGTCCATCATCTAATCAAATTAATGATAATTTCCAAAATGAGTTCTACGTTCAAGAATATTTCATCGAGAGACTACTTTGTAAATTTGATACAACAAATAAATGGCTGTGAAGCATATGTTGTGAGATACGGTCAACCAATATTATATACAAAATACATGGGCATGGAGTTTAGTGATCAAAAAATTACTTCACAATTTGTTAGGTTAAATGATCATGCGATTGATGTCACCATAGAATCTGTGTTTAGAGAATTTATAAAATCATTTGATAGTCTGGCTTCTACTACGGCAAATAGGGTCAATTGGGGTGCAGATGTAGGAAAGGGTTCAGGTATACACCCGCTCTTCAAGTTATTCGATTCATTTGTGCACGCCGTGCACAGTCTGACATTGTTTGAAAAAAATAATGATGACAGCCTTATGGGAAAGAGATTCAGTATCAGAAATATAAATATCACAAAACAATCAACACATTTAGAATTTTTAGCTGACGGTCAAGTGAATATAATAGGGCTATATCCATCCCAAAAAAAGGATGGAGTAGAGATACTATTTGGCAATTCTAACATAGCTAACGCCATAGTATCTTTAATGAAGCAATAAGGA
>DASQYF010000408.1:0-11129 GCA_035639375.1 Nitrososphaeraceae archaeon | reverse complement strand
CGTGGCTTTCTGATCAAAATCTCAAAGATTTCTTCAACTTAGAAAGCATAAAATACAAAGACGAACCTCTGTCAGAATCTTTGGGAAATGGTTTATACTAGACTTATTGTCACAGGCTATCTGCTATTTTCTGGCTGTAACGGTCGAAACCAATCGCATCATATTTTAAGGATGGCTCATCAGTAATTATCTTTATAGTATTGGTCTTTGAATTTGAAGAATCATTGTTAAGCTTTTCCCTTTGTAGTCATATTCCCGTGATTATAATTTTCAATAGACTAGGATTGTCCTTTTCTATCTTTGAACCATAGTCTCTGAAATATAATAGGAGAAAAAGTATCACTAAAGAAATTAGCACTGCTGTCATTAAATCAACAAGGTTGCCTTTATGATTATTATTATAATTTATGGCTCTTCTATGGGGTAACATATTCCTTGATCTCTATTATAGTTGCTAATCTACTAATATTGCATAGAAGCTGTCTTAGCGAAATTATTTATGCTTACGTAAGAGCGTATAAATTGTAGTATATTATCATAGCAATTTAACGCGGGGGTTGCCAAGCCAGGTCAACGGCGTGAGATCGGCACATTTGTCCGACACGATGCTCAGATGTCAGCAATTGACTGGGTCACCTCATCCCTAAGGGGTTCGTGGGTTCAAATCCCACCTCCCGCACATCACTTTACTATTGGATATGATCAGTTATAGTGCATAGGATTTTTGCAAAATTATTATTTGTAGCAATAATAATTCTAGATATAATCGACATTGATCATATATCTCTATAATTAGTTTCGTTTGTATCTTCCTTCACCGACGACTTCATCAAGATAGTAGTCTAACATTTTCTGTTATCCGCGGATTAGTTAATCATTCAAACTATCATACCTTCATATTCCATCGGCAGCAATTCAATTCGAGAGTCTCTTCACTAGTGTAATATTGGTCGAATTAATTGATGTAGCTTTTATCTATTTACATCACAATACGTGCATTTAATAATCTACTCAATCAGATTGTTGTTATTTATCTAGAATAGTATCATTGTTTTAAATTGGCTATATTATAAATTATAGAATTGTATTTTAATTTATAGATATATATTATATATTTTATATCATACAGTAGCCATATTTACTAAAGAAGATATAGTTAGGCTGCAACAATAAGCCTACTCATTGCATTAATAATATTCATAATTATCTAACCAACTAGGTTTTAGGATATATAACATAATGGTTTCAAAACTACTTTCTTATTATTGAGCAGCAAAGAAGATAAAATATATAAGTATCATATCATAACTCAGTTTTAAGTGGAAGCAAACGGGTTTGACTTTGACTCCTATTGGAAGTCTTGGATTTTGTCAAGATTTGTATCAATAACTGAAAGAATAGCTGCAAGTAACAAAGGGACAGATTTAGGCAATGATAATAACGATTCCACGTTATTTAATTCAACTACTGAATCAGATGAACTAAATTGATCATTGCCGAGTAATAAAGTTCCATCATATATAAAATATATTTGCTCTATGTTTTTAATTTTTAAAGTATCTCTTTTATTTGTTTTTTATTTGATCTTTATCAATAAATTAACAAATTCGTAATATAGTGACTGTATGTAACATGACATATAAAGTAATCTTTACTGATATAGATGGTACTTTAATAGACATAAATACAGGAGAATATCGAGGAACAAAGAAATTGATACCCATCTTAAAAAAAAATAATATTCCACTCATTCTTTGTTCTGCGAAAACTTGCTCTGAGCAAAATAAGATAAGAGAAGACACAGGATTAAATGAACCTTTTATAGTGGAAAATGGTGGAGCATTAATTATTCCTGAAGGTTATTTCAATTTTCCTTTCAATATGCCGGTTTCCAAAGCAAAAAAAGGTTATAGCATAATAGAACTTGGAAAACCTGCAATTAAAGTCAGAAAAAAACTCGATAAGATCAGAAAAAAATTCAAAATAGACTTCTTAGGAGTTTCAGATGTTTCTTTGAACGAACTTGCCAAAATGACAGGTTTGTCAATAGAAGACGCAAGAAGAATGGCTCAGCGGGAATATGGCGAAACTATCATAAAAATTAGAAAAGATGACATGGTTAGATTTATAAAAATTGCCTATGGAATGGGCCTAAAGCTCATTCCTGGTGGACGATTTTTTGATATGACAGCTGGCAATGACAAAGGCAAAGCAGTAGAGATATTAATAAATCTCTTTAGAAAAGAATATCATAATGATGTTAAATTTTTTGGAGTAGGTGACAGTGAAAATGATGCTTCTATGCTGAATCATATGGATATTCCAATGTTAGTTCAAAGGCCAGATAATTCGTGGTCAAATATTGAAGTTAAAGACATTATAAAGGTTCAAGGCATAGGTCCAGATGGTTGGAAGAATGCTTTCAATAGAATTATGAAGTTAGATTAGATGCTAATGATCAGGCTGTATAGCAATATTAGCCGTAAGCAACTTGGTAAGTTATTGAGTTGATCTTCCAATCCTTGAATGTACTATTTTGATATTGTAAAACAGGGAAAAAAGTTTTCCTATTGCATGCGCCTCCGGATAATTGCGGTGCTACTATCCATACTCTGCCATAGAATATCATATCCCATCTTGGAAATAAGTTCCGTATGACAGGATTCGGGTATATTCTTCTGCTCAAGGATTGAACAAGCGTCTGTAAATTTAGTTATACCGTCGAATAGAGACTCAAATTCACCTAACTTAGACTTTGATATCAAATACGTACCTGCTACAACGTATTTGTTGTTGTTAGAATTACTACCACTACTATCATTGTTATGGGATGTGGTAATAATTCTTAAGGCAGATTCAATTGGCAAGTTATATTTATCTGCTATTTCATTAATGGAGATGACAGCAGTATTATTGAAAGCACGGTTTTCAATTTCAGTCAATAACTTTACTGAATTGTTGTTAGCAATCGATTCAATCATCTTTGTGTCAATAGACTTCAAGTAATCAAGAAAAGGCTTGATTGGAACTTTATCATTCTTATAGAAGATCAATCGTTCCTTCGATATAGAAGAAGTTATCTTCTCCCAAGCAAGTTTTTCCTTAACATTAGAATTTGAGGATGCATAACCTGCATCATTTACAGCTATAAAGAACTCTACTGCATTATTTTCAGTCAATATAGTTTTTGTAAGATCCGCTATCTTCTGTATTTTTTTCTCGAGATATTCTTTAGTCCAGAATCCTACAATCTCAAGATATATTCTTATACCATATTTTTCAAATGCAAAGTCAGGAATAAGTGCCTTGCCATTAGATAGAATTAATGGCTCAGGTTCTCTTATTAATTTCCAACCATTAGCAGATTGCTTAAATCTGGTAGAGAACTTTTCCTCTACACCACTGTCAAAGTAGATAATCTGCGACGATTCTTTGGCAGTATACAAAGTTCTCTTTTTTTCATTATTGCTTTCTTTATTATAGTAGGGTTCCCGCGATAAAGGAGGAGCATTGTTATTTGACATTTTAAATTCAAATATTTTTTTTCCCAAAGACATAGTCTTCCTTACAATCCATGCCTTTAGAGACCATGTATCAGTAGAAATTATCGATGGAAGTATCTTTGCGATTGATGTTCCATATCTCTCGGTTAATTTGAAAATACTTAAAGGACCATCTAAAGAGCAGATGATGATGGAATTATTCTTTCTATCTGTGTTACTTATATTTATGAACATGATATCTCTGTTGTCATAATCTGTTTCATCTGTATTGATTGCTTGTTTTTCATCCTCCAATGCTTTGTATTGTAAATTGTACATTAGCCCAAGTCTTTTAATATCACGTAATATATGCTTCCAGTTTGAACCTCCAGTGACGGAGAATTCTAGTTTCGTGCAATTGAATAGTAATGTCTGCATTAACGACAAGTTATACCAAGCCAATAGTTGTTGTGGGCTTATTACGTCGAACCATTCTAATACCAAGTTCTCTTCCAAATCGCTCCACATGACGCCTATTATATCATCAGCATGCATGTTTATTCTAGATGCAACCGTGCCAATTATTTCTCTTCTTGCAAATTCTGTCAATGCAAAACCTCTCTTTGATGATTCTTGAAATAGCTCTTTCCTGATATTGACAGGGTCATGAAGGTTATTGCTGTTAATGTCAACATTATTGGTGATAATGCTTTTTGACTCTGTTTTCATTTCCTTCATTTTGGTAAATATACATCTTCTTTCAAGAAGAGTATAAAATCCCCTTACGAGCTTATAGTCATTATACTGGGATTCAAGAAGGTCAATTCTTTCGGTAAGAAACAACTTCTTCTCTTTATTTTTCCATGATTCTTCAAATTCTTTAATGATCTTTGCAGCTAACTGCAATACACTATCATCATCAGCGGGTATACAAAATCGTGGAATAATGTTTGTTCCCTTCTCTGTTATTCTTGTTCTAAGTAATTGAAGTGGCAGCATATGTTATTCAGTGTCCACTTCCTTCTGATTCTTCTACTTCGTTATTATTAGTCACACCTTCGCTGCATAGGGCCTTTTCTCTCTTTGCACTAGTGTCTATCTCCCGTGTATTCGCAGATATGATCTCTATTAACTTAGCTTTCTTGTTTACATTAGGTTTTGGTCTTAACAGTCTTCCAAGTCGTTGAATAAATTCACGTCCACTACCTGTCCCACTGAGAATAATACCAAGTTCAGCATCGGGAACATCTACACCTTCGTCTAGAACTTTGGATGTAACTATCGCGTTATATCTTCCTTCCTTAAAGCCTTTCAGGACATTCTGTCTTTCCTCTTTTTCTGTTTTATAAGTGATGAAAGGTATCAAGAAAGTATTTGATACTTGATAAACTAGGCTATTATGCTGTGTGAATATTATAGTCTTAATTCCCTTATTCTCTGCAAGGATTTCTCGTAGCTCTTCTATTTTAGATCTGCTATTTAATGCTATTTCCATGGCTTTGTTTCTGGCTAACAATGCCTCTCTGGCAATTTTGTTCTTGGCAGAAATCATTATCAATTTTTCAAATCGAATGGGAAATCTAAACCCAAGTCTTCTTAGCGAATACTGATACTTTTCAAAATTTTTTCTGTATTGGTATATTTCATCAGAAACCATTTCTACTTGTCTTCTTTCAACTTCATATTGAGCTAGATGTTTTTTCTCAGCAAGTTCGTTAGAAGACATCGTAAACACTATTCCCCCGACGAGCTTTGGGAGATCCATATGCATACCGTCTTCTCTTTCTATTGTTGCAGTTAGTCCCAGTCTAAAAGGAGACGCCATGAGTTCTGCTATTGACCTATAACCAGGAGCAGCTAGATGATGTACCTCATCAAAAATGATCAATGAAAATTTGTTACCAAGGCTTGAAGCACGTATATAAGCTGAATCATATGTGGAAATAGTAATTGCCTCTATGTCATCTATTCCTCCTCCTAAATTTCCAATTTTTACATTTGTAAAATATTTTCTAAGAACAGAAGTCCATTGATCCATAAGATCGAGTGTAGGGACAACAATAAGTGAAGCTGAATTTACAGTCTCTATTGCTTTTACTCCAATAATGGTCTTACCTGATCCAGTAGGCAGTACTATGCATCCCCTCATTCCAGCTTTAGTCCACTCACCGAGAGCTTTATGCTGATATGTTCTTAAAGGGAGATTAGTATTACGATTATTAATATCATTTATTGTTAGATGTGGAGATGGTACAAGATCTAGAACATGATCCGAATACTCTATACTACTTTGTTTTAAAAATTCTATTATATTAGAATAATAGATAGCAGGAGCTCTCAATAAATTTGTTCTAGGATCGATACTAGCAAATGGAATGTGCGCTAATCCTTTTATCAATATTGTGCCATTATCATAACTAAGTTTTGCGCTTAGCACTTATATCATATATAAAACAAATTAGGAATTTTAATCTTTACCATATTAAAATCTATCAATTTCTATGAAAAGTTAGGAGATAGAAAATATATTATACACACTCTCTCCCCCTCAGTATAGTGCCTTGCTCTTTAAATTATAAGGAAACACCGCTATTTTGTCTATAATGGCAAAATTAAAGGCAACAATGTATCATCTTATTCGTTCCTATATATCCAACCATTCCAATAACAACTGCCACTGTAGTAGTAAGAACAGAGCAGATGATAGTAATAAATCAGCTTCTGACTCCATGGTGAAGATTTTTGATTCATTTAAAGATTCATTTACACAATATATGTGTGTATGTTTATGACAGTTGACGAGAGATTAATGCAATTTTTAAAGGATGGCAAGGATTGGGAGAGAAAAACTACAAGTATACCTGGTGTTTTTCTGCTCAAACTACCTACATTCAGAGGAAAACCTGCTTCTCTGGCTATAGAGATCAATCCAGTAAGCTCTTCAGGCTCTGCAACAAAGAAAAGAGGAGTTGTAATAAGATCTAGCTCAGAACTAGAAGAAATAAGTGGATTACTTTCGAATTCAAAACTTGCTCAATTAGCAAAGAATATGGATGAAATCAATCCTGAAAGGACATTTACAAAGAGTGGGACAGAAGATATATTTGAGATCTAATTTGACTAGATTATCTATAAAATGGAGTCTGTTCGACTTTTGATTCGAAACAATGCCACTCATATAGAATACAACTACTTACATGATATTGTTAACGACCAGATTGGAGAATTTAATTATGCTAAAAGCATTTCATAACCAAGACAGTGGTCCTGAGCAATCTGAACCTATAACTAGATATGTGGAACATCCCATTATATGGAATAGATCTATAGAGCTTAGATTGTATCAAAAGAACATTACAGATTCCGCGCAGCGTAGAAATACGATGGTAATTCTTCCTACTGCCCTAGGAAAGACGGTAATATCTTTACTTGTAGGCGCAGATATACTTTACAATTACAGAGATAAACGAATTTTGGTTATGGCCCCTACACGACCGCTTGTCTCACAACATATGAAGTCTTTTTCATCGGTTATGAAAATTTCGGAAGAAAATATAGCAGCTGTTACAGGCAAGATTCTTCCATATGCACGGAGAGCAGTGTGGAATAGAACAGATATCAGATTAGTGTTCGCCACACCTGAAGTTGTGAAAAATGATCTAGAGGAAGGTAGATTAAATTTGAAGGATTTTGGCTTGCTTGTATTTGATGAAGCTCACCGAGCGATTAAAGAATATGCTTATACTTCTATAGCCAAAGAATACATCAACCAATCCTCTTGTCCTTATATATTGGCGATGACTGCTAGTCCAGGAGCAGAAAGAAAGAGGATACAAGAGGTATGTGATAACCTCTTCATTGAACACATTGAGTATAGAAGTGAAGATGATCCTGATGTAAAACCCTATGTTAATGCCATAAATGTAAAATGGGAATGGCTGAATCTGCCAGAGGAATTCCGGTATATAGTATTAATACTTAGATCTATGCTTGAAGAGAGATTAAAATGGCTTATACGGAATGGCTTACTTATTAGGAGTATTAAATGGATATTCAAAAAGGATTTAATTGAACTCGGAGAAGCACTTCGGTATAAACTTGAGCTAACTATGGAAGAGCAGAGGGGATTACTCTATATTGCTATACTCAATCAATCTTCTGCTCTTACATTGATGTATTGCCTTGAGTTAATAGAGAGTCAAGGTTCTTATTCATTAAAGGCCTTTCTCGATAGGATAAACGAGGATGGAAGCAATACACATACGTTCCTCCTTAAGGACCCACGAATGATGGAAATTAAAACGTTAGTAGAAGGTATTGTAAAGGAACATCCAAAGATCCTACACCTTTTACAATTGATAAAAGATCATCATCATCTCTCTTCTATGAACAATGTAAGAAACAGTCCAAACTCAAATTCCAAAATATTGGTATTTACTCAGTATAGGGATACTGCAAAACACATAGTAGAAGTTTTAGAAAAAAATGGCATAAAGACGTCGAGATTTGTAGGCCAAGCAAAGAGAATAGGAGATGAAGGTATGAAGCAGAATGAGCAGGCAGCTGTTCTTGAATCCTTCAGAAATAGCGATTTTGATGTGCTTGTAGCTACGTCTATAGCTGAAGAAGGACTAGATATACCGGAAGTGGATCTTGTCATATTCTATGAGCCAATATCAAGTGAAATAAGATATATACAAAGAAGAGGAAGAGCAGGGAGAAAATCATCTGGGTCGGTTATTATCCTTGCGACTAAAGATACTATTGATATGCGTCATCTCTACTCTAGTAAAATGCGTGTAGAGAAGATGATGAATTCATTGAAAAATATAAATACCATATTGAAACCTATCAACAGGTCTTTCATATCACCAAATCCTATGACAGCGGAGGAATTGTCTATTATAGAAAATAAGAAGAAGAGATTAGAACAACGCTTACTTAAAAGATCAGAGTCTGAAATTCAGTATGATGGGTTACCAGATACAGATATTAAAAGCCGATTGGAACAACTAGGCAAAAACAACAGAAGACAGACTTCATTATCAGCTGAAGCAAATTCATTGACCAACGACTTTAAGAGACAAGTAGATAGAGTTGCGAGACGTATTCATGTCGAGCTATCGAAGGCAGGAAAAAGAGGCCTCGATATTAAAACACTTGGCAATCATCTCGGTTTTGAATACACACTGCTGATAGAAGCAATAAAGAAACTTGAAAAGTTAAAGAGAGTAGAATGGTTAAATGAAGATAGTGTAGTAATAGCAGATAGCTTAAAAAAATTTTCTGGTAAAGAATATGCCATAACAATAGGAAAAATCTTCCAAGGTATAGCAATGGTCATAGTGGATGGCAAATGGCGTGCTCGGCTCAACTATTATGATTATGATGGCCCGCGTGAGCTCTTGAAGAGAGGCACAGAATTCAGAGTTGTTGGAGAGCTCTACCATGATGCAGAAGCATTATGCATCAGAATAAAACAAATAGTTTAACAAACTTCATCAATATCATCCAGCATATATATCAAGAATTTGATTGGTAGAAGTTTTTAGATTCATACGCTCTCTACTCAATTTATTTATCGGCAAAAATGCTGTTGCATCCTTCTTCCAGAGGAGCATATAAAAGAAGTATTGCAATAATTTATCTTTTCAGCACAATAACTCGAAAGATATTCTAGTTGCAGACTTTAGAATATCTATATATCCTTTAGAAGATGAAAATTTCTATATGATTAGGAAGGGAGGAAATGTCACATTGCAGATATCTTCGCTCTTGTTCATTATCTTACTTTCAAACAGCATTCTCTCCGTATACTACAACTGTCAGCAATCAGCGGCACAGACAATAAACACACCATCAGAGAATATTGCTAGAAAAACATCTGAATTTGTGACGTACACTAATCCTATGTATGGTTTTAGAATTCAATATCCTGCAAATTGGGAAAAAATAGATTTCGGCCAAGCGATTGAAGAAGATGATCGCCATATTGTTGTTACTTTCCTTTCACCACCAGAAAATACCCTTGATAGATTCAGAGAATATCTCGTAATACAAGTTGGTAAGATCATGATTAATCGCTCGCTAGAACACTATGTTGATAAGCAAATAAATTCCTTAAGACACTCCTTACCAAATTTTGAAATTGTAGAATCAAATGCAACTGCAATAGCAGACAATCTTGCGCATACAATAGTTTACATGTTTAAAGTAGGTGAGGATGAATACAAAGTAACGGAAGTTTGGATAATAAAAGATAATAAACTATACTATGTCAAATATAGCACAGAATTAGAAAATAGTGGCAATTATGAGTCAACAGTCAGAAAGATGATTGATTCATTCAGAATAACAAGTTAACACAGATGAATAATATATTGTAATCGATATAATTACTACAATAGGTATCTGGCTACTGCGGCCAAGTATTTCTACTATTTGTAGAATCGTAGCTCATCTTTCAACTAACTAAAATTGCTATTTTCTCCGCTCATTATTTGTTGTTCTTATTAATTAGAAGGTAAAAGGATTATGGGATTTATATCAATGGAGCTAAATAACTAAAGTTTTGCGCATAGAAGATACTTCAACTAAGGAAAAGTAAATGGACGCCAGTTCTTCTGTCTACTTAAACTGCCAATTAGTAAACAGATTGCCTAATAGTAATCTAGTATTACAATGGTAACTATCAAATTTATATGTGATTACCTTGTTATAGTTATATTGGGTGAAAGTAGAATAGAGACAAAAGAAAGAAATTCAACTATACCACAGGCATCAATATTCACTGACGAACAACAACAGTATTATCGAAATAAGATATTGCAACTAAAAGGTTTTGATGAGGCATTTGAAGTAGCGAAAATGGCTGTTGACACTAAATTTAAAATGCATAGAGCTGGGTTAAGCTTAGTGCTACAGGGATTACCAAGTAATCTTGGAGCCTACCATATCCTTGGTTCAAACATGATTATTATAAACAGAAGAATCCTAGATATAATTAGAACACATAAATCTATTGAAGAATATAATTCATATTTGTTTATGATATTGAGCCATGAATATCTTCATAGCTTTGGCATAACAGATGAATTACAGGTTAGAAACATGACATACGACATGTGCGTGTCTTTATTTGGAGATGATCATCCTGCATCTGTAATAGCTAAATATGAACCTTGGGCGGTGTTTCCAGAATTAAACTTATATCAAAAAAATAATAAGTTTGAGAAGAACTTTGAAATTGTAAAGAATTTTGACAAAAGTACCCAGTCATATATTCGTTAATATAGTATGATGATTCCAAAATACTTGATCTCGATTGACATAACCTTAAGGGTCAAAATTGCAGGTATTGATATCTTATAATTCAATGGATTTGCCTTGCATATATATAGGCTCAATACCGCTCTGCTTATCTAGCTTTTTCTGACTAGCAATTTCTTTATGAGGCACTGTTAGCAAGGCATCTAATTATCATTAGATCCTTTTGTGTCTTTTCTTTAGCCTTTATAATCTCTTGCTATACAAATCCTCATATAGAAAAAATGCTGGTAATGATAATAATTCTTTTTTCTTGCTTCTGATTTCAGTAACTTGATCTTTGTATTTGTGTACTCTAGTTTACTAATTAGCCTTTTTAGT
>DASQYF010000407.1:0-2133 GCA_035639375.1 Nitrososphaeraceae archaeon | reverse complement strand
CTCAATGCACATAGACTCTATTTCATGTACATTTTGTGCACTAACGATTATTATCCATTGGTGTTCAAGGACAGACATATAAAAGCCAACTATATCCTTTATGGAGTATTTCTCAAAGTTTGATCTTATTTTATCTTCAATCTGCATAAATATTTTCTTGCTGATTTGATTATTCATAGGACATGATTCTGGACTATGAGTTGCAAATATTCCAAACAATTTTGGTTTAGATTCATTATAACGCTGTGTACTATTGTTACTATTACTACTAGTATTAGTGCTCAAACCATGAAAGGAAATAGATTCAGCGATATAAGTCTAATTGTTTGAAAATATATATACAGATATAATGGACATTTGCAATTATCCGTTTGCTTTCTAATATTGGTAAAGCCATAGAAATGGCACGTGTTGTCTAAAATAATAATAATAATAATAATAATAATAATAATAATAACAAACCGTATCTTCATACTTCTATTCCTATTCTTTCTATAGGATAATTTCCGAAATCAAATTTGATTTTTTACGAAATCTGTGTAAGAATATTTATCTATAATGTATCTATGATAATATTGCTTATAAGAAGAGTTAAGAATAAAATGAGTTCTTTTGTATTTCTATCTATTTATTTATTAATATATATTATATTTTCTCTATCGTTTTTACTTTCCTGTGCCATACAGTACACTTTAAATACTCCTTAATTTATAACCAGAACAAAAATCGCAGCTACCATTAACATACTATATATATCAAATGGTTACTTTAGTGCTAGCAGGACTTAGATAGGACGTTCTTTGAAAAAGGGTTTATCATAAGAAGATATGAATAGTGATTATAGAAAGAGGATTTGATGAGTTATTTGCTATTTATCTTTCGCACCAGTTCAATATTAATTCTATATACACTTTAACAGTCAAAAAATTAATATGAACACGTCCACTTATCATACTATAATTGGTGATTAGGAAATAAGAATAGATGACAAGTTTCTTTATAGATTCAATAAAGATGTATTGAACCTTGACCCCTCTATAAGATGGGTAGGTATTTCAGATAATACAGGTGTTCTTCTTAACGTTGTGTACAAAGAAGGAGTAACACTTCTCCTGTCAAATGAGGAAAATGAAGAATACGCATCAAATGCAATAAAGAGACATAAAACAAGGATAACATTTGAATCAAAAATGGGCAAAATGAACTATGCAGTAGGTAGATATGAAAAACTGATCAGGGCCACAATCCCAATAGATAGTAATTATTATTTGCTTATTACATTAGATGTAGAAGCAAAAGATTATGACAACATAATAATAGAAAAGGTGATTCCATTTGTCGAAAAAGAGAAGGAAAGGTTTCCTTCATGATATTTGATAATAAAACTATTTTATTTATCCTCCAACAATGTTTGGAGTCCTTTAATACCCAAAGATTCTTAACGGAAGAACTACGACTAGTCATAGATCAGTAGTTTGAAATTATTCCAGATTACTAGAAGTTCACTGAACATGAACCCTATGGTATAAGTTAACTATGAATTAATCTAAAATTCTAACCGTGATATCATAAACTGAAAACATAACGAAGAAATTCTAAAAGTAAAATGTAATACTTGTGACAGGATATATTATGTTTGAAATTGCTCGTACAGTCTGTCAGCCATCATATTCTAAAAAGTCATAGACATCGTAATCATGAAACTAGAACATGAGCAGATATAGTAGTAACAGCCACTAATTTTTCTTGATTCAAATACCTTTTACTATTCTACGACTGTGGTGATATCACTTTACATGCTGTTCATAAAGGAAGTAGACTCCATTATCCGGCGGCTGTCTTTAATAGAATAGATATTTGAACATTAATATATGTTCTAACTACTCATTACCATTTATACATTCAGACATTTGTGTTCTAACCTTATAGTTGACAGATTCCTATAAATATTGTAAAGGTTACTAGATTAGGATAAAACAGATCTCATCAAAGTTTGAGATGGATATGGGAATCATCGTTCAGAACTCAAACCACAGCCTTTAATACATCTCTATGAATATAATAACAATAAAATAAAAAAGGCATGATAGAAGTGTTCAAGAACTTATTCAAGAAAATAGATGGAGTACTCGG
>DASQYF010000406.1:0-2003 GCA_035639375.1 Nitrososphaeraceae archaeon | reverse complement strand
TCATATGTTCCAGCTATTGAAAATATTAACTCATAGGTTGGCGTTTTATCCCTAAAGTTACTTAGAATATTTACCAATTTCAGCATTATCGATGACCTGGTTTAATGTGTGATCCCTTATGTATCTCATTCAATACCTCATCTATCATCGTTTTTACATCTTCTTCGTCAGGATCTGTATCCATATGCCTTCTCATCTCATCCGATAATTTGATTTTGCTGGCAAGTGGTAGGACCCTCTTTTCTATTTCCCGTTGCATTTCTGCCATTCCTATCTTCTTCAAGACATCAGCATCAACTTCTAAGCCTTTATAGATCTCACGTCGTAATTCAATATCTCTAGAAACATATGCTGCACATCCTAGCATTCCAACTAGGAGAAGGTATGATGATAGTCCTAAGAACAAAAGCGTGACGAGTCCAAATGGGGGATAAACCGCATAGAATGGCATTCCTGGTTGCATTGAACTAAAGAGTGAGACAATACCAATGGAACAAATTATCAAATAGTTTTTCAAGCCTTTTCGTTTCAATTTTCTTCCAATAATCAAGAAGGCAATAGCGAAAAATAATCCAGATACTTGATAGCTAATTCCGAAGATGACCTGGAATTGCTGGGAGTATATAATTTCAACTAGGGTAGGATCAGTTACTAAATTCGAATCTCTTACGATAAAAGAGAAAAGTTGGTAGAGTAATGGGATGGCAACTATTAGCCAGAATCTCTTCTTCCCAATTCTGTTTGCATAGGGTTTGAGTAATAAAACCGTAAGAATCCATGAAGATATTATCATCAGAGGCAAAACATAGCCTCCCAGTCCATAGATGAATGCAATATCTTGGGACGGAACAATTAGGGCCGCAATTAGAGATGTATAATCTCTAGGGTATATCATCTGAGACTGAATAGTAAACTGTTGTGTAAGCAACGGAACAGTGATTAAAATTAGAAATAGAATCATACTGAAAACAACTGCATAAATTAGGATTGAAAATGATGTAGCAAATCTAAACCATTGTATGAATCTTAAAGATAGAATTCCAAGTATAATAGCTGACCAAAAATGACTGAGAAAGACTACTAATAATGAGAATATCTTGTTATATTCATGGAAAATAAGCATTTCTGAGATCGTGATAAACAATATGAGAGATATAGTGTATTGAACTATGGATGTACCAATATAAGCAGCCCTAAACAACAATGATCTACTAGTTGTCGAATGAACATCATTTCTTTTGGCGAATAGCAGCAATATGGTATTAATTATTGAAGCAACAATAACAAATGATACAAACAATAATAAATGCAAATTGCCAGGAGTTCCTAAATCAGTTCCATAGAAAATGTTAATGAACTGGGAGTCTACTATTGTAACAATAATTATAAGTAAAATTAGTACAAGTACCTGCTTGCTACCACTTAATGCACTAACTACAGAGAGCATAATCTTGGGTCACACTCTATATGTCCCGTCATATAAGCAATGAGATGATAACTGAACCGTTCATATTAAAGATCTCTGCTAATGCCAGGATCGCTCTTATTGATTGCAAAATTGTCAGAAAATAGTAGAAAAGTCACTCTACAGGTAGAGGAAATATGTCATGCATTATTGATGTAGTTTATAGGGAAGGAACCCAAGATGATGCAATGAGATTAATAGATTATAGCTAAACAGATCTTAGTTCATTTAAGTTAATCGTAAGGGAATTAGATATGGAATATAGTATACTCAAAGCAAATATTCTTTCCAAGTTTTCTCCAATTCCTCAACTGTTAGTAGAGCAGATCAATGAGAGTTCTAAAAATCGTGTTAAATTGATTAGACCTTTGAGCCTAATTTTAGTGTCAATTCTGTTCCTAATCCTGACCTAGGCGTATACGAATGGATTAGTGTGGCTGCGCTGCAAATTTGTGCCATTAACAGTTCACAAACGACCCGGCCCATTTTGATAACGGTGCTTATCTAAATTAATTAATAATTCTCTGCATTCTCCTCA
>DASQYF010000405.1:0-11086 GCA_035639375.1 Nitrososphaeraceae archaeon | reverse complement strand
CATTTATTTCTGAGATTTTATTAGCTTGATCCAGTATCTGTTTTTCATCAAGTCCATGAGTTAATTTCAAGCTTTTTGTATGGTCTGTGATAGCAATATACTCAAGGCCAAATTTTTCTTTTGCAGATAGAGCCATTTCTTAATATTTATCTATCTTTGTATGCTAAGAGAGATTACTGTTACTGCAGAGACGGTAATGATGACAATCTTCTAGCTCTGAGCCGTTTCTGCAAAAAATAATCCACATATACCTGTCATATTCTTTTGAATTCTTGGAGAAATAGGATAAAAAATTCGCATAATTTAAGAATCGGTTTACTTTGGCATATTTCAATTCCTCTGAAACATTATGTCAACAACTTTTATACTGTCTGTTATTGACAAGTCACAACATGAAAAGACCTGACTGGGATATCTACTTTATGCTTCAGGCAGAGGTCGCAAAGCTTCGTTCAAACTGTCTTACCAGACATATAGGCGCTATAATAGTAAAGGATAATAGGCAAATAGCAACAGGGTATAATGGAACGCCATCCGGTATCAAAAACTGTTTTGAAGGTGGTTGCCAGAGATGCTTATCTAGGATTAAAGGAGATATAGGGTCAGGTGAACATTTAGACCGATGCCTGTGTACTCATGCAGAAGCCAATGCAATAATGCAGTGTGCATTATTTGGAAATGCTGGGAGCACAAAAGGTGCTACGCTATATTCTACTTTTGCTCCATGCATTGAATGTAGCAAGATGGCGATCAGTGTAGGTATCACAAGAATAGTTGTTCTTGCCAATTATCCGGAGGATGGCACACAGTTGCTAAAGGAAGCTAGAATTAAATTACAAAAATTAAAGCAGAATAGCCTAAATCATTGGATAAGACTTATTAGTCAAGATTCTGTCCTTTCTACAAAAATCTAATAAACGTAAAGAAAAGGATTATTCGAAGGCATTTCTTGGATAAATCGACCTCTCAGCATCAGGTATCTTCTAATGTCATAATATATATGCTTACTATTTACAAAAAGAGTAGAATTTTTTTAGTATTTAGCTTATACTAAAAAAATTAGAAAACTTTGCAAATTGAAGTATAGGAGCAGGACAGATATTATGGCAATGATACTAAACGCAACATTGTTTGGAGAAACAAAGGGAAGAATAATCACAAAGGCTCAACTCAACTGCACACAACTTAAAATGTACTTACCTTCCCTAATAGAAAAACGACTTATAGAACAAATTGATTTCACAGACCAAACAATAGTTTACCAGACAACTGAAAAAGGACGAATATTTTTAAAAATGTATAATGAGGGACGTGTTTTTGACCTCACAAACAGCAATCATATTGTAGATAAAATTAAAGATTGCGTAAACCATATAATATGAATACTTTCCATTATAATAGATTTCAGAAACAGTATTCAAAATGAATTCAACTTATTCAATCATATTTATTAGCATAGATATAATGCTAAATGGTTAGTCATTCTAGTCAACATTAAGTAAATTATCTAATAGAATAGAAACTGAAGATATGCTGCAGTTGAAATTAGTTAAGTTTTCATCTATGCGAAAAAGATTGTACATAATACAGAGCAAATCTCCATTAACATTACAGCCATACCTCCTGTTAGTATTGTACTTGAATTAGCACAATATACCTATTGAAACAAAGATATAGAGACGAACATTCAAGGATCAGAAAAAGATTCGTCGATACTATGGAAAAATGAATCCGTAAATATAATATATATAAAAAGTTTCGACGTTGGGTTTTCCTGAATAGTTGGATGTACATGCGACATGTATTTTCTAAATAGCAGACTGAGATATAATAATTTTAGTAAAACGATAAGTCTAGAGACATGTCTTGTATCCATGTCCGTGCAATATTTTCTTCACTTGATTATCGCTAACTTGAGAAAAATCATGATAGAATTGTCCAACAGCTTCAAACGATGATGGAGAATATAGAATTATTACTCTATCTGCTACTTTCTTCAGTTTTTCAGCGATATCTTTTGGTGCTACAGGTACAGCTATGATTAATTCTTTGCAATTTTTCTTCTTCTTTAACCACTTTGAAGCAGCGGATATGGTTGCTCCAGTTGCAATACCATCATCAACTAAAATCACTGTTTTGTACTGCAAATCTTTGCCGTACTCTTTACTTCCTCTAAAACTCATTAACCGACTATCAATCTCTTTCATCTGTATATCTATTTCTGAATTAATGTAGCCTTCCGATATTTTCAGCATTCTGATAATGTTTTCGTTTGGAAAAAAACTACCATCGGGCATCACAGCACCTACTGCAAGTTCGGCATTATAAGGTGCACCAATCTTTCGTGAAACTACAACATCAAGTTTAGCATCAAGTATTCTTGATATAATATTACCTATGACTACCCCGCCACGAGGAACAGCCATAATTATAATAGAATTACTTTGTATTCCTTCTCTATCTTCTTGCTTTAGGTACAGTAATTTCTCGGCAAGTTTCTCAGCGGCATCAATTCTATCTCGAAAAACCATATTCATTTTCACTGCCCAGACATGATACCGAAAGACTAGTTACACCAAACATCTATTTTGGTGTTCTTTTTTATTTTTATCTTTCCAATCTCTTCCATATTTACCAAATTATAATATGATGGATTTTATTTAATAATTACTAGGTGATATTTTACTATTTTTCTATATTTTTAACTTTTGGTGATATTGTTATTCACTATTGCGAATGTTTTATTACCATATACGGAACAGAGAAAGATTACTTGGTATCAAATTTGTTACATCCTATAACCCTTAAGAGCGTATAAAATGTTAGATCAGCTTTTAGCATCCGAATTAACAAAATAATTGGACTTATATGAATTTAAAAATAAAGATATGGCATAATTATAAGTGATGGATATGGCTCTAATGTCGACAGAAGAAGCAAAGGCCAAATTATTAGATTGTAAAGTCCTATTAAAATATATGGTATTCCTTCAAAATAATGGATTCTCAGACTGAGGAAAAGGTCAAATAATGGGACAAGCAGCATTATTAGAAGAATATCTTAAAGAAGAGGAAAAGAAGGAAAATAAAGGCACTTTTGATAAACCATATAAACAGATAGAAGAACATGGAAAACAAATAATAACAAAAAGTACAGAGGAACCAGCAAAAATCTCTGAAACATTTCGAGAAAACACTGCTAATATCTACAAAGGATTTTTGAGGCAAGTAGGAAATATGATGGACAAGCCTAAGGATATTAAAGATGCTAATTCTAACTATGTGGTCAAAAAAGATGATCCAAACATACAAAAATTTCAAGAGGTGACACAATCACAACCCATAGATAATGCCACGACAAATGAGAAACAGATAGGAGTAATAGGAGAAAATAAAGAAATGATTCAATCATGGCGCGATAAAATCAAAAGAATGACTCAAGTTGATATCAGGTAATTATTATACATTTATAGTCAGAATTAGCAATAAAGTTATCTCAAAATAACATAGCAAGATTATTGAAAACAAATCAGCTAGTGAGAAGTAACTTGTTTTACACCCACCTTCATTTTCTGTATAATTTAAGAAAATATTATATATCGTCATCTCTTCTCTAGTATCCCTCAAATCAAATTCAATCATCTTCTAATCTGTTTATCTTGAATATTTTCTTTGTATTTTGCTAGGTTAAGATTGTTTAATGCTCAGACTACTTGTAGTATGTGTCTCTTTTCTTAGAAAATAGTTAAAGGCTTTGATAGCAAATGGAGAAGAGGGTGTGCTATTGTTAGTCATACTATATTATTATGAGCATTATTATTATATTTCTTCAGCTGCCTTTTTCTTTAGGAGGAATGCTAATCACTAAATGACATTCTAATATTTTTTTAATATCAGGGAAAAAATTTACTCTTGTTATAATAAGGATCGAAAATACTTTTTTCTTTTTTACTTAAACATTTTATTTATCTACAAATATGAGAATCATGCTACTCATATGAACAATACTTTCTGGGCATTATAATCTGAATGCAATATTTTATTAACTCTAATACTATACATCAAATTAATACTATGTCTGATGACACAGAGGAAGAGAGAATTTTTAGGCAAAGATACGCACAAGAGTTGGGAAAGAAAAAACAACAGGATCCTCATAGCTATCGTGGATATGATGAATTAGCGGATGAAAGAAGGAACATAAATCAACAGGAGATGAAGACACCAGGGCGCAGAGGAGAGAAAATAAAACACGAAGAGATTGACAAGGAAATGGTGAGACGTGACAAGATAAACCGAGATAAGGAATCAGATGAAAAGTAGTTCTTATAAGAAGAAGAAACTACAAATAGCATATAGAGATGGTATATTCTGAAAGGAAATCAAAATAGATGCAACTGCGGAATGGCGTACACAATACGCATTCCATTTTTGTTTAGAAGGTATTCTATATCGTCTTCCGTCTTCATTGGTGATAGAACCACTTTCAAGCATAACGTATCTTGTAGCATAGTATTTCATCATTGCCCAAATTTATTCAGGATTAATCATTAGTATTAACAGGAGCAGCTTTCATAAAAATTACAGATCAACTTTGCAGAGTTCATTTCTGAATGGATGTTTGTTCAACCATTCATGCGCGCATCGAATCAACATACTATGAGGAGCGGTCCAGGAGCAGTCAGTTTGGGGATAAACGTTGCCCTCGAGATAGCATTCCAGAATTGTACGTGCTAAACTTCAAGAATCCTAAGATCTGTTCCTTCTCAATATATCGTAGAAATTAGTATGTGACTAACAAAGTTAGCCCGCTATAATGACAACATTAGGATTATTATTATTCTGGTGTGTATGGAAGCATATTGAATAGGATATTGCTGTAGTAAACCAGAAGGCTGCAGTAATAGGACTTGCATTTCTATATGATATCGAGAAATATTATAACAGGTAAGATTCTGTAGCAGACAAGAATAAACATTTTAGCCTAAACTAATAGGCACACAATATCCTCCCTTGCTAAACACGGTATGACGCATAGTTTGTTAGTAAAGAGACATAGTACATTTGAAGAAGAGGAGACCCTAATCCACAATAGTATAACATACTATCTTAAAGCTAATACTCCCGACCTTAACATCATCATTGTACATTCCCAGAATAATCCCAAAAGTAAAAGAAAATTTGTTATATAGTCAGCTGATACTTAATAATCATTTTCGATATTTCACTTTTGTCATAACGTTTGTTTATTTAAAAAGGAAAATGGTGAGCGCTGATTCTTCATATTAAGAATTGTTATGTCGAAAATATAATAAGATTTTCTTGCGTCACTTTTGTCTATTGTGTTTTTGTAGGTGTTATCTTCCATACTACCCCGCTATAAGGAGTAGTAGGAGGATCCTCTGTAAATGACAAATTACCCCAGTCTACTATATACAAAGCAGTTCCATTTTGGCTAAATACTACGTCAGTAGGTCTAAAGCTTGTACTAGATTTGTTCAGAGTTAGGAAGTCTGTAATCGTTTTATTGTCTATATTAACGTGTACAACATTTTGGCCAATTACCGTTCCTGGTGGAGGTAGAGTTCGTGAAATTGGTGCATCTGTTCCCATCTGAGCTACAAAGGCTTCTCCTTGAAAGCCAAATGATTCATTTGCAAAGGCTATTTGGATGCCTGACGTATGAGGAGGCTCAAACAACACCAGCGGCTTTTCAACAGAAGGATGATTCTGCATTAGAAGTTGTAATGATGTATTTCCTCCTCCTCTTGGAGATTTAAATTTAGGATCAGTTACTGGTTCTGCATTTCCAAAAAAGTCAGGCCAGCCATAAAAGGCAGTGTCATTTAATTTTATCTCATGGAACTTGTCGCTATCATTAGCTATAGGCCTGCTTCCTCTTTGATCTGCACCATGATTTACGGCAAATAGCCTACCTTCCTCATTAAATGCTAGTCCTGTAGGATTTCTAAGGCCCCATCCTACTAATTTAAGATCAGTCCCATCTAAGTTAGCACTTAGAATGCAGCCATTACATTTGATATTTCCTTGAATAACCTGTGCTGGATATGTGGGTTTTCCAAAGGGAACAAATGCACCTGTAGTTGTAGTATCGTTAGGTTCTGCTGTAAGCGTATTGTTAGTTACAAAGTTCTGTCCTGTTAGTGTTATGTTTTTGGCTGGAACATCATGTACATTTGGCTCATTTGGAAGCCATCCTATAATAGCGTCATCTTCACCTACCACTCCACTATTTGTCGCAGAACCTATACCGACATAGAGTCTTTTTCCATTTGGACTGAATGCAATCTGATTATTTTGATGGTTGATGTTAGTTGGTAAACCTACAATGATATCTTTAACTGCACCATTTGTAAGATTTACCACCGATACTTTATGATTGTGCGATACATATAATGTCGTTTCATTATAGTATACAACATCTACTATAGGAGAATTCAATCCTTTATCAACAAATACTGAAATATTACCATTTGGAGTTACCTTTAAAATTTTTGGAACCTCAGGTAAACGGGTTAGTGGATACCCTGCTTCACCTATATACATATTCCCCTTTTCATCAAAGGTGAGGCTATCTGGTGCATTAAGATTCCAAACGACAGGTTCGACTGTATAGCCGGAAGTAAGATTAAAGTTATCTGTACTTGGAGCATTGTCACCTGACGTTTTTCCTATCAATTCCGACTGTGCTAATGCGTTCTTATTTTCAAATTGTAGAGAGTGTATAAAAAGAAACATTAAAGCAAATGATACGATAATTGTTATTGTTGCATATACTTTTATTCTTTCATTAGACTTTATGTAAATGCGTCTATAATCATTCATGATCGATATATACAATATAATAAGACATTTAACTATATTATAATTAATCAAAATAAATGGAAGCATACTGTTGATCGGTTCTTGTAATCATGTCATTTTTGACGTAATACTGTTTGAATATCATAAAAGTAAACTAACCCCATCTATATGATATATAAAAAGAACAAAACCAAAAATGGAGATAATAAATACGTAATTATTATCTTGCCCAGGGGGTATATCAAATTTCACATAATACTTATGCCTAGAAAATTCACTTTTCCTACCATGTATACTCTTGTCACTAATCGTATCGTCCTTAAGGTATAACCTCTTCCTGTCAGATTGATGTTTTAATTCGTATATTACATATGAATTTATAGAATCTTATCGGTAGATAAAAATGAAAGAGTAGTCAGCAGCATCGAAAAAAAAGATAAAGAATCAGCAGCTCTACAACCACCAAATCAGAAACAACTATTATTAAAAATACTTGAGGATAGGCTGCATGATAGAATCATACAAAAGAAAATAGGAGAAATGAACAGATCTCTTAATAGAGCTTATACAGACAATCTATTTACAGAAATAGAGACGCTGCAACAGGTCTTGGCTCAAATACTTACGCTACTAGGACTACCACGAGCTGTATCATAGCCAAAGTATACAGGGCCTATAGTTATTTTTTCCTCTATATTCCAACTCTGGCTTCCACCATTATTATGAAGTGTACATTCAGTAATCCTGGCCGAATGTCTTATAATGAATAGCAGCGTCATGTAACTATGTCTACCAAAAAAGAACACCCAGAAAAATATGGCTGGTGGATAAGTGAACTATCTTCTCTTGGAATCAAAAGAATGAGAAGAAATGATATGAAGGATAGAAAAGAGATTACTGATCTCACTAAAAATATAAAGCAGACTCTTTTTCAAGAGTATAAAGCTGTTTATAATAAATAATATACAGTTATTATTTTTGTCCATACTCAAAAATTAATAATATTATATCTAATAAACTGCTTTTTGAAAACATTAGTTAGTAATCTAATCACGAATATGAAGAGTTATTATTACTATTATGAAATACCGTAGCAAGAATGGCATAATTGGACATATTCTAGAAGCTGTTAATAATAGCGGTAATAATGGATTGACTAAGACAAAAATAATGTATAGTGTATTTCTATCTTATGCCCCATTGCAAGAATATCTGTCAATTTTATTGGAAAAAGGCTTGATAGAAGAATATCAAAAAGAACTGGAAGAAAAAGAAAAAGAAAAACAACAACGATCTTCCTATTATTATTATAAAGTAACACACAAGGGAAGGCGTTTCTTACTAATCTAAAGAGAGCTTAGCGAAATGATGATTGCATAGATAACGACTATTATTACGCTTAACCATTGTATAAAGGATGCTGAGCCATAAGACGCCTATACAGACAGACTATGGACTGAGATAGAAGTATTGCATGGATATATCAGAGTCCTAGCATCAGAAGAAGACTACAGGGGCATGAGTAGCAATACTGCGAGTTCTAAGGAGGAAAGAGAGAGGAAGAAAGATATACTTCCAATAGATATCCATATTATAGTATATACAGCTTTATTTGAGACAATTATAATGGCTTAATATATTACTCCTTTTTACTTAT
Source organism: Nitrososphaeraceae archaeon (assembly GCA_035639375.1). Classification (GTDB taxonomy): domain Archaea; phylum Thermoproteota; class Nitrososphaeria; order Nitrososphaerales; family Nitrososphaeraceae; genus JAJNBK01. The sequence goes on along the minus strand of DASQYF010000405.1, from coordinate 2,605 downwards.
AGTTGGAGTTATTTCTTTCTTATCTCTTCAATTATTATTTATTGGAATGTTTACTAACATTTAATGACCATCTATCGTCTTTTCTCTAATTTAAAATAAGATTTTTCAAATTTACTATTTTCTCAGACTAATATTTGGTATAAAATGTCTTTTATTTGTAATTATACTAACAAATGATATACTTTTCAACTGTTGTTCATTAATAGATGATTCAAATTCAATCGCTACATATTTTGGTTCAATCTGATTTCAATCCATTTTGTAATTACATTTTGTAATTATAGTCTTGCCAATAATAATTTAATTTATTTACTTACTTTGTTTTCTAACTACAATCGCAGAATCTTCAATGAGGTCATCGACTGCCTGAGCAGGTATTGCAATCATCAGGCTATTATCTATCTTCCGGAGCCTTAACCTAATTTTCATATACACGATATCCTACGGATATACTTAAGCACAATGATATATAGGATAGCCAATTTACCCATAGATATTAAATATAAGATAATAGAATCGTTATTTATCAGCAGATCCATTGCAGCCACAACTGCAGGTGGCTCCTTTGCAGATGTTTTAATTGGCTATGCCATAAAGAAAGTAATCAAATTACTATCTGTAATAATTCGATTATTCTTTGCTGGGTTAGCTTACCTTCAATATCAGCAGATAGCCGATATAAACAGGAATAAACTTCAACAAGTATCATAGGCTGCTATTACAACACTTTTTTATGCAATTATTATGAAAGTTCTAGGTATTAGTAATAATCGTAGTAGCAATGTTCAACCTGCAACAGCCTCAATATCAATGACTATCTTTGGTATCCCGTTAACTGGTAGTATGTCATCCGGATTTACTATTGGATTTATCAATGGATGATATGAGAAAGGATAGAAGTGATGTATCTATCAATAACCTTTAAGAAATATTTTATCAAACAAGATAATAGAGATAGTAACCTCATCGACTGTTCAAGGATATAGTGGACATTAAATACAAAGCACACTCAACCAAAGCAGGTATGACAAACGTTCTTTTGAGAAGCTCAATATCTGTTATAGATGGGATAGAACACATATCAATTATTGACCAAATAGTACTTTCATCTTTATTAGAAAAGTATAATGACCATTTTCTTGTCAACTCTCATTCTAAACCAAATATACTTTCTTCAAGGTCGAAAACCTGTTCATTATCCTCCTTATTTATCGTGACAGAAGAATAAACATCACTAATATAATTCTCTTCTTCTTCTGCTGCTTAGCATATATTCAATGATAATACTATATTATCCGTTATTGTAAAAATTGTCATTGTTCTATATTGATCGTGTACACCTCCTAATGTGAAAACACTCTTCTAGCTTTCCGTTTATTCTGGTATGTCAGTTGCTGATTATATAGAGATATAATTCCTATTACTCATTGATAAGTTCCACAATAAATTTTCAAGTAGGTAATGGTACATTCCTATCCACGTTATAGTTGAATAATTCTGGATATTCCATATCTAATATAACATTCCTACCTACTTGTTTTATTTTAGACTTAGGAACATCAAATCTATAATTGTATTCACCAAATATAACGATCTTATCTTCTGTCTCCTTCATTATATGTCCTATGTGATCTTCATTTTCTATTCTGACTCCTTTATTGAAGAGTGGTGTTGGATATTTTCGCTCATAGCTGGCAAGATCAATATTTTTACCCTGACTCCATTGCTCTGTTGATGTACCTGTTGGTAATAAATCATCATATTTTACTTTGTACCTCTTCACAATGGTTTGAAGATTAAGACCAATTAGCACATTTCTACCAGTAAACTGAATTTCTGATTTTGGGATATCATATCTGTTTTTTCGTTCTCCAAATATAACAATCTTATCTTCTGTTTCTCTCACCACATGTCCAATATCAGGCACATCTAATGCCATCACACCTTTGTTGAAGTACTTTCCTGATGTCATATAACTGTGATCCACATACCTTATCACATTAAGTTACCTCAGCAGGATGTTATAGAAATCATAACCAATATAATAAAGTAATAAACAGATATTGTATAATAAAAATTAAATCATTAATTAAATAGCAATATTTTGTTAAATTCAACATAATATAAGCATAAGTCTCTCGCGTCTCTGGTCGGCTATAATTTGTGTTTCCATGTTATTGTTATTATAGTTATTTTGCACTTATTATTCTATTTAGTCGTTTTATCAGTGTTTCATTTTGAATTGGTTTTTGAATAAAGCAATTTTCATCTAATGCAGGAAATAGTTCTTTTCCAAACTGCTCATAATCCATTTCACCAGCTGTCAGAAAACATATCTTTACTTTATCATCTATCTTTTTTATTTCTTTATATAGCTCAAAGCCACTCATATCTGGCATTCTAACATCAAGAATTATCAGGTCATACATCTCAGATTCTCTTTTAATATTCTCCAATGCCAGTAAAGGATCAGTAAATGAATCGACTTTGAATCCATTTTCTTCTAAAACCATCTTTAACGTTAAATTCACATCAGACTCATCGTCTACTACCAAGACTGTCTTGTTTATCATTGATCGAGCACCTTTACATTAAGTCGTGGATC
>DASQYF010000404.1:0-8132 GCA_035639375.1 Nitrososphaeraceae archaeon | reverse complement strand
CATTTATTTCTGAGATTTTATTAGCTTGATCCAGTATCTGTTTTTCATCAAGTCCATGAGTTAATTTCAAGCTTTTTGTATGGTCTGTGATAGCAATATACTCAAGGCCAAATTTTTCTTTTGCAGATAGAGCCATTTCTTCTATAGACATTGTTCCATCCGTATTGTTAGTATGAACTTGCAAATCACCTTTCAAGCTATCATAATTTATTAACCTTGGCAGATATCCTCTTTTTTTTGCAAGTTCAATTTCCCCAGTATTTTCACGCATCTCAGGAGGAATCCAATCCAGTTCTAATGCTTGATAAACTTCTTCTTCAGTAACACCGGCAACTCTTTTCTTATCATTATCAAAAATTCCCCATTCATTTAAGTGAAGACCTTTTGCAAGTGCAATCTTTCGCATTGCTACACCATGTTCTTTGTTACCAGTAAAATATTGCAGTGAGGAGCCAAAACTTTCCTCAGGAACAACCAACAGATCAACATCCATTCCATTGTTCAGACGCACGAATGTTTTGCTTAATCCTCTACTAATGACCTCATCAACCTCAGGCATTTTAACAAAATAGTCCATTACCTTTTCAGGGATATCAGAGACTACAACGTAATCGATATCGCCTACTGTTTCTTTCATTCTCCTAAAAGACCCCGCCGCTACAGCTCTTTTTACTCCTTTAACATAAGATAGACGAGTCTCTATTTGCTTTATAATAGGATAAACTTCTCCTAGCAGGTATCTACTAGTACCTTTCTTGAACATTTGAATTTTTTTTAGAATTGTCTCTTCTTTCTTTTGAGAAAAACCTGGAATATTTCGAAGCTTTCCTTCTGATGCTGCTTTTTCTAGATCTAGTAAATTTTTAATTTTTAATTTATCATAAATAACTTTAAATGTTTTGGGACCAATACTTTCTAGATTATAAAAGTCGTCAATATTTAATGGAGTTCTTGCCTTTAACTCTTCAAAGTAATTTATTTTTCCTGTCATTATATATTCTTCAATTTTTAAGGCAATTGCTTTTCCGATTGATGGAATCTTTTGTAGTCCTTCCAATCCTTCTTTTCTATATATTTCTTCAATGTTTGCAGACAAACTTGCTATAACGTCAGATGTTCGCTTATATGCTCTAGCTTTAAAAGTTGTATTTTCATCATTTCCTTCGATTTCTATCATGAATCCGATTTTAAGAAATATTTTCGCTATGGACGCATTCTTCATACTTTATTATAGTAATACACAAAAGAGACAGTAATATGTCTAGAGCTAATCAAAGACAGTTGTCTACAAAGGATCTATAATACTTGATATACTACCGTCAATAGATCATACGCATATTATAGATAATATTTCTTAAAGCAAACCGGCCATAAAATTATAATTAAGGCATCTAGTTGATTGCATTGTCCGATCGTAATGAATGGCCAAAGTATACAGGATGCAAACAAAAAACAAGACTTTCCAACTATAGGAGACATATTTAAAGCTAGGGACTTACTAAATAGAACAACTATTAGAAAAACGCCGCTACACAGGTCTGATACCTTTTCAAAACTTACTGGAACCAATATTTTCCTCAAACTCGAATCTCTACAGAGAACAGGCTCTTTCAAAGTTCGAGGAGCATCTGTTAAAATTAGTATGTTATCTGAAAAACAAAAAAAATATGGTGTTATTGCTGCGTCTGCTGGAAACCATGCGCAAGGAGTTGCCTATGCTGCATCAAGACATAATATTTCATGTACAATTATTATGCCACAGAACGCATCGCCAGCCAAAGTAGCTGCTACAAAAGCATATGGAGCAAAAGTAATTCTACGTGGATTAGATTACGATGAATGTTGGATTGAAGCTCAAGAAATTGCCAAGAATGAAGGTAGCACAATAATTCACGCTTTTGACGATTCACAAGTAATATCCGGTCAAGGAACAATTGGTCTAGAGATATTAGAAGACCTGCCAGAACTTGACCAAATATATTTGCCAATAGGAGGTGGTGGACTAGCGGCAGGCATTGCTATTGCAATAAAGGCTAAAAAACCCGATGTGAAAATTATCGGCGTAGAATCTAAAGCTTTTCCTGCAATGAAAGAATCACTTGCAAGAGGTTCTTTGCAAAATATAAAAGCAGGATATACTATTGCTGATGGTATATCTGTAAAGTCTCCTGGCAAATTGACATATGATATAGCTACTAAATATATAGACGATATAACATTAGTCGATGATTCTTCAATATTAAAGACTATGTTTTTACTTATGGAGAGAGCTAAAGTGGTCATAGAACCTGCTGGGGCTGCAAGTCTAGCATATTTGCTTTCAAACGGCCATTCCAATAAGAATGCGAATGTAGTATCATTACTCTCAGGTGGCAATGTTGATATGTATTTACTTGGTCAGGTGGTTGCAAAAGGTCTTATGCAGATGGGCAGAATGCTCAAAATTTTTGTACAGTTACCGGATAAGCCAGGAGCATTAAAGACAGTAGTGGACGGTATTGCCGAATTGAGCGTTAATATTGTTGAAGTAGTTCATGACAGATTAAGTTCTAATATCTCAGCCGGAACTGCTGGTGTTTATCTTAGCCTTGAAATGGAAAACGAAAAACATGCAGAACGTCTAATTGAGTTTCTAAGGAGTAAATCATTGGATTTCAGAATAGTTAGCTGATATAGTTGTATTCCCTAAATCCAGCTTTGTCAGCAGTGCTGCCACCTATCTTTACCAATACGAATTCTTGGTGAGCATTTATAAGAAAATCATCAAATTTCCTTTCGTTATCATGAAGTCTCTTATATTCTCCCATGGATAACTTTGTTCGTGGCCCAATTTCTTCTTCAAGATTCATTCCTTTTACAATCTCTTTATACTCTGGTTGTATTATCCCACTAAACACCATAGCACTGCTACCACTGCCATAAGATCCAAAGCCTACTCTCTTATTTTCAAGGTCGATGCCTTTTTTATATTCAAATTCAAGTAAACTTCTAAATCCCATGTACATGGAACCAGTGTATAGATTTCCTATAATAGAAGATGCTTCAAGTGAACTTGCCAATTTCTTTTCGAAAACTTCGTTATAAAAGGAAGTTTGCATAAATAGACGCCTAAATTCTTCATCAGCTTTCATAAATTCCTTGTCGGCAAGAATTGATTCAATCGTACCCCTTGAATCTGGTTGATTTGGTTCTTCTATTCCTACCTCCTTTATAACATGCTTCCAGCGTGGGAGATGTCGCCACTCATGCCTTAACAAATAGGCTAATGTCTTTTCGCCCATTCTTCTATAAGGAAGATGTACACTAAAGAAGTCAATGTGATCTGTAATAGATTCATCATTCCCAAGTTTAATCAATCCTGTTCTAATAGCCTTTTCTTTATAACTATCGAATGCTTTCTTTACTTGAATCAAATACAATAGATTGGAATAGTTTCCATTAACAAGAGGAGTCTCTTTTCCAAAAGGTCTGTAAAAATCATACTCATTCTTGATAATTGTAGAGGCAACTTTTTGATCAAAAGATAGCAATCTAGGATTCTCCTTAATCAGCATGGCAACAGCACCGGCTCCTTGTGTATATTCACCTGTTGAACCGATATCATATTTGGCAATATCGCTTACTATAACAACAGCAGCTTTGCCATTATTCTCCTCTGCTCTGATCCAATTCGCGTTATCATATAGTGCATAAGATCCACTTACACATGCAAATTTACATTCAATTCCACCTGCATGTTCGAAGGAACTTTCTCCATATACCTGTTCTAACATTCCTATGACAAAAGAATTCATTGCCTTGGATTCATCAAGAGCAGATTCAGTTGCTACATACATTCTCCCTATATCATGTGGATGCAAATGGTTTCTTTGCATTAATTTCAAACACGCATTAGCAGCCATACTGGCTGAATCTTGGTTAGTATCAACTAAAGCCATCTTTTTTATTCCGATACCATACTCTAACTTTTGGGGCTCAATTCCCCTTGCCTGGGCAAAATCCTTATAGTCGACATAAAGTTTCGGGACATAGATAGCCAGGTCATCAATTCCTACTGGCATAGAACAGAAACTATATAAATAGACATTTAAACGTATTTCTAATTAGATTTGACAAATAATAGACTATTCATTGACATAGAAACCCTCATGATCTTGAATACTTCAAATCTAATCACGTCTTTTGGCCTTCATTAGACTATGTGTGGAACCTCGGAAAAAATCTTTTAATCATTTTGAATAACTTTTAATAATATTTTACAGTCTGATACAAGTTATTTCTTTCTGCAATTCTAAAACCAATCTGCTTGACTGCATCTATAATTTTTTGCGCAGTAAGCTCGGTCGACCTAGCACCTGTTGCACTTACTACTTCTTCGCCAATAAGAGTGCCACCAAAATCGTCAGCACCATAATTTAATGCTAACTGGGCCATACCTATTCCATTTGTTAACCATGATGACTGGAGATGGTCTATTAAACCGTAATATATTATTCTAGAAACAGCAATCATTTTCAGTAGATCTAATCCACCTGAAGGATATCTTATCAATCCTTCCGATTGTATCTGCGTTTTGTTTGGCTCAAAGCTCCAAGGAATAAATGCCATAAATCCTCTTGTTTTTTCCTGTAATTGCGCAATTTTGATAATATGCTCTGCTCTCTGTTCTGCAGTTTCAACCGTGCCATACATCATTGTAGCTGAAGACTTTAGACCAAGTTCATGAGCTTGTTCCATTATCCGAAGCCATTCTTGGCTCTTTATCTTGAGAGGGCTTATCTCTGCTTTTACTTCATCATTAAGAATTTCAGCGCCCGCACCAGGAAGAGAGTCCAGTCCTGCTTCTTTTAACCTACCAAGAACTTCCTTCGTGCCACTCCTCTCAACTTTTGCAATCATATCAATTTCAGATGCAGAAAGTCCATGTATTCCTATATCTGGGCATTTTGCCTTTATTGCTTTAAAAACTTCCTCATAATACTCAATCTTCAAGTTCGGATTATGTCCTCCTTGAATTAATACTTGGGTAATACCAAACATCTCTCTAGACACCTCAACACGTCGAACAATTTCTTCTAGCGAAACCGTATAGGCTTCACTATGTCCAGGCGGACGGTAGAATGCACAGAATTTGCAATAAGTAACACAAACATTTGTATAGTTTAATATAATATTGTTTACAAACGTAACAGTATTACCATATAGCCTCTGACGCAATATGTTACCAACAATTCCTATGGAATGCACAGCATCAGATTTGATGAGTCTTAAGCATTCCTTGAACCCGAGGCGTTCACCAGTTAGGGCACGATCTAAGATATCTCCAACATCACATTTACTAATTAATTCTTGCACCGAAAGACTATTTTGCAATATTACCCTAATTTTTTTGACTATCAATGCGCTATTTATTCTTTACAAACATCCCACAGTTATTATCAAATGTTTTATATTAACTTCAAATGATAGAACATTTAATTTGTTAACACATATTTCAGGGGGGACTCCTGCTTTAGAGAAAGCACTTGCCGGCGAAGAATTGACATATGAAGATGGTGTCCAGCTTATGAATGATGAGAACCTATTTTTGTTAGGATCTGTAGCTGATAGGATTCGTAAGCACCTTAAAGGCGATACTGTTAGCTTCGTCACTTCATATTATCTAAATTATACTAATATTTGTGCTGCAAGTTGTCCATTGTGTGCATTTTACAGGAAAGGCGATGAATCGGATGCTTATACCTTAACTACCAAACAGATTGTAGCAAGAGCAGGCATTGCTATAAAACAAATGGGAGCAACTGAAATTCATATTGTTGGAGGTTTTCATCCAAAGAAGGGTCTAGATTATTACGAGAATATGATCAGGGAGATAAAAACAGAGTTTCCTAATGTGACAATTAAAGCGTTAACTCCTGCTGAAATTTTCTTTATATCTAGACTTACACACAATTCAGTTAAAGAAGTCTTGCTGAGATTGAAGAGTGCTGGATTAGATGCGCTACCAGGCGGCGGAGCTGAAATATTTCATCCAGAAACCAGAGACATAATTGTCAGAGGAAAGTGCTCTGGCGAAGAATGGCTTGAAATTGCTAGTCAGGCACACAATGTGGGATTAAGGAGCAATTGCACAATGCTTTTTGGACATATAGAAAAACCCGGACATGTTGTGGATCATATTCTGAAGATTAGAGAACTCCATAAAAAAACAAAGGGCTTTACCACCTTTATTCCCTTAAAGTTTAGCCTAGACAATACAGAGTTAGAACAAAAAAAGATAATCACCAAAGAAAGTCCTTCAACCTATGATTTGAGAGTTATCGCAGTATCAAGACTTTTGTTAGCAAATGTACTTGATAATATCTCAGTATATTGGGTGGCATTGGGAAAGAAACTAGCACAAGTTGCATTGTCATACGGTGGTAATGATATGGTGGGAACTGCATTTTCAGAGGAGATATTTAAAGCTGCAGGCAAAACCACAGGAACTTCAATTCAAGAATTAGTTAATCTAATACAAGAAATTAAAAGAAATCCTGCTCAAAGGGATACATTCTTCAATATTATTAGAAGGTTTAACTAAATCTTCATTCTGTCATGAAGATATATAAACCGACTGTTATAAGTTAGCGTTCTTTGAATTCTAAAAGTAAATTGTAATAATTAGGTTCGTCATCTTGCTAAATTGGATTTTCTTACAATCAGGTGCTTGTCTCCTCCCTCATAAGTCTTTTCTAACTCAATATTGAAATTGTATGAGTCAAGAAATTCTATTAATGGTCTATAATTATTTCGACCGTGAACTTCGATAAGAAGAGAGATATCTTTGCTATTAGATAATACATTATGAGCACCTCTTAAAACTTCAAGCTCTGCACCTTCTACATCTATCTTAATCCAGTTGACATCAATTATTTTTTCTTCTTGTCGTAATATATTATCCAAAGTATTTGCATTCACTTCTACAAATTTGTTCGTAGATTTTCCTGCGCTTTCTGGCATTATACTATAAGTGTTATAGAGTTTTACTTTCGTTTCTTTAGAATATACTGCATAGTTCAACGGTATGATATTAGTCAATTGATTTAGTTTTATATTACGATTCAACATCTCGAAACTGTCAGGCTGAGCTTCAATAGCAACCACTTTTCCCTTTGCACCAACCCGCTTAGCACCTAATATAGTATAAAATCCGAAAGCTGCACCTATATCTACAACTATATCTCCTTCTTTAGGAGTAAAGTGTTCTATTATATCATCTTCATGAGAAGACATGCTAGTATATACATCGTGAATCAAAAAATTTTCTATCTTTCGGGTAATCAAGCTATAGAATTTGTAATCATATTTTGAAACCTTGAATTCTAATAGCACATAATTATCTAAACGCAAAGACTCTATAGATCTATACAAAAAATCTTTAAAATTAATCCCTCTTTTAAGATATAATCTATCCCTTCTTTTCTTGCCTAATACTATTCTTAATAGAACTCTCGTTCCCAAATAAATAACTTTTAAAAGAAGCAATACAGATTTGTCGAATAACCTTGCTCCTTTTGCTTCTTTTAGCAACCAAGCATGACTTCCTACAGATGAATGATGGGAACACAAAGTAGACATATATCGCACTATTACCTTTATTTACCTGACCAATTAGGCTTTTATAGCTATTTTTCAATTAATATTGAAATGATATAATAAAATAACAAGATTGATGTAGGTTCAGTGAATCAGTAATACAAGTTGTTTATGATAGATGTATATGGTAGAACATCAGTATATTCAGCAAGTAACCAATCATACAGTTCTGATTCATTAACCTATTAATAGTCGGCTATACAATTCAATCTTCGCTAATTAGAATTAGATGAGTATTATATTCTAGAGCAAGACTTTTTTGCTTGAGCTTCAAACGAATTTTATTTGCATACTTTATCATCTTTTCTTCATTGATATCGTTAGTATGGATTTCAGCACGAGTATACTTGGTCGGTTCGAATTTTCCCTCAAAATATCCGTCAAATTCTATTAGAGACAATGCACCATATTGTGAAGCCATATCATGCACAATTTCTAAATAGCCTTCAACTCTAGGCAAATAAAATTTTATTGAATCAGATAATATCTTGATA
>DASQYF010000403.1:0-2501 GCA_035639375.1 Nitrososphaeraceae archaeon | reverse complement strand
ATATATCATATGACGTATCAATACCAGATGAGTACATTAAGTTTATACCGCTGAAAGGAAATCCAGAATATGATATTGGTCAGGTGCGTTTTTTAGTACAATGTACAGTACTTGAATAAAAATCAATAGTATATTGACGGAGAAAACAAATTCATACCATCTATCCATTAATAGAAAGATAATTTCTTCAAAAAAATTGAGATTTTTAATAGAGACTAGGTTAGTAAAATCAAATTTATCTAGTGTAAGAATATTATATTATCTAATCGAATCTTTTGCAGCTTTACCAGAGAATCAATTAAAGAAACTAAGTGTATATCTGTGTAATTTATTAAATGATATTGTGTTCGATTATATGTTGAGGGGTCAATATGTATCCCATGCTAATTTACTACCATTTGCATTTGCTCTGATTTCAACCCATTTTGTATCTCTATTTTCACTCATACTAGTATATGGATACTTGTCAAGATCATAATGCGTTGATTTATCGTTAAAAATAGCAATTGGAATCGTATTGTAATATGGATTCAATTGTTGTCGTAGTCGACTATTCTGTATATCATTATTATTAGTATTGTCAAACAGTGAGCGTTTTATCGTGTTATCCACAATGATAATAGCCTTTTCTCCTTTAACGGATAGGGGTATATCATTAACCTTATCAACTTTTTTAAAATCTAAATCTGTGTTATATACATATTTCGGAATCCAATATAAGCCTCTAGTCCAATGACGACCAATCATGATCATGACATTATTGTTATCATTGATGATGTTGTTGTTATTGTGATTATGATCATTTATCTTCTCTTCATTTACTAAGTATTGAACTAAATATGCATATACTTTAAAGTAAGTTGAAGTAACATTTGTCGTTATTAGCATAGCGGCGTTTACAATCCCAAAAATCCCTATCCCTGAAATGATAGCAAATGGCAATATTTGATGAATCTTTTTATGATTAATTCTAGATGATGCATCTACTATCATCCTAGCAGCTGCAATGCAAAATGCTGGTATTAATGGAATCAAATGAAAGAATGAAACGAAATCTATAATGAAAAGAAAGATAAGAAATGGAGCAACCCATAACAAAATCAAAAAGTCTCTTTTTATCTCTGCAAAGAAAATCCCAGCAAAGCCAAGAACGAGCAAAACTGGTTCTATCTGAAACAGATATTTTAAAGAATTCAGAAGTGTGCTACCTACTGCAGAATTATTATTATTTTGTCTGTGTATATTCCATGTTAGATCTTTCAACCATAGATCATAATCACCATTGATAATTGCATCGACAGGCCAACTCAGTGGTATTAAAATCACAGGAATTAACCATAGACCTACAATCTTCCAGTTCTTATTACTAGATGTATAAACAAGATATCCAACTAATGGAATCATTGTGAATATTGGAATTTTTGTAAGAATAGCCAATCCTAAAAAAATACCTGAAAGTAGAACTAGCGGAATGTTTTTGTTTTTTATTATTATTATTCTCCATTTATTGCTATTGTAGTTTCTTCTTATCTGATCTTTTGAAGTATATAGTGCCAATAGTATCGATAAGAGAAGAAGAGGAAGAAGAAGTGATTCTAATAATATCTTTCTTAATACCCATGTTATTGGCATTACTGCAAAGAGAATAGATGCAATTAATGCAATAGTCCTATTACTATCATATCGACGTTCTGCTATTTTGTATACAAGAAAAGTATCCAATATAGCAAGTAATCCTATCAAAACTCTTGGAACAAGATAAAGCATTTCAATAGAATGCGTCATATCTCCACGAGCAATAGCAGCAGTAGTAGAAGAAGAAGAAAGATGCAATGACTCTGGATAACCAAGCACTGCTAACATTCCTGCTAAAAAATATTGTCCAAAAAAAGGATGGTCATATGGATAAGGATAGATGCTACTTTGTTTATAATGATAATTGAAATCTTCCAATACCTGCATAGCTCTATGCATGTATTGGCCCTCAACAACCCACACAGCTGGAAATCCTATAGGATTCCATAGATGAGTAAATGCTGACAGAATTAGAGGTATAGATAGTAAAAATATCGATTTATTATGACCGAACTGCTTAAAGATGTAGCAAATATGCAGAGTCAGATAATTCATCTAATGCGCCATTAAGAATTTATCCTGTCATTCGTCTTTTTAATAGTAAATTGGTCTATTATTGTTCCATTATTATTAGCATAGAACTTGCCTATTAGTGTTTTTCCGTTATTTGTTATATCTACATTCAGTATCCCAAATCCTACATACTGTTTAACAAAGTAGTTGTTTTGTCTTTTACCATCTTTTTGATCTTTAAAGGGTGCAAGCTTAGCCCCTCCTGTACCTACTGTAGCAAATATCTGCCCACCGTCAGTATCTGTATAGGTTGTTTTATTTGTACTAGTTTCTATTGGATGCTTTGGACTGGTGCTATTGAATTTAATAGGATATGTCCTTTGATAGTTGTGATTATGTCCTTGAAGTACAAG
>DASQYF010000402.1:0-13203 GCA_035639375.1 Nitrososphaeraceae archaeon | reverse complement strand
AAAAAATTTGACAGAAAGTTATGGCGAATTGGAACGAATAATGAATAATACAGCGTATTTAAAAAACCGCAATAATAATGAGGAAGGCAAAAGCACTGATAGCACTGCATAATCTTGCCATAAGAATGTTTTTTAGTGGTTTCATCCACTTCAGTGTACTCTTGGATTACAATCAGCATAAACATCCACTTACATACTCATTTTATTTAAATTCATTTCTCATTTTGAAAAAATATGGGAGAGGAAGATAATTAAAACGATCCACGAAAATTGCGGCGTAGTAGGCGTATTTTCGTTAGGTGTTACCAATGTTATACCATTCGTAATTGATTCACTCCGTGCGCTTCAACATAGAGGTCAGGAAGCGTGGGGACTGGCTGTCCCAGGCAAACCTCCGTTTAAGCAGCTTGGTCTAGTTTCGTCTGCAGCTCCGGAATTTCCAACTGTTATTAAAAGGTATAATTCATGCGCTGCGATTGGACATGTTCGTTATTCGACCTTCGGTAAAAGTACATTGGAAAACGCGCAACCAATAAAGATCAAGGACTTGTGCATAGCACACAATGGTACTATTGCAAATGTAGAGGAATTATCAGGAATGGTTGGCGGATGCAGTTTTACTCCGCAAACTATGAGCGATACCTTGATTGTAGCAAAGAGACTTGTGATGCACTTAGCTACTACGCATGACATGACAGATGCTGTAAACATTCTGAAAGATGAAATGGTAGGATCTTTCTGCTTTACATTTTTAACCGATAGTGGTTCAGTCTATGCTGCGCGTGATACAAAAGGATTCAGGCCTCTAGTCTTAGGAATTCATAAAGAAAGCAACACGTACATAGTTGCATCTGAATCATGTGCTTTATCCGCTACAGGGGCTCAGTTAATCCGTGACGTGGAACCAGGCGAACTCGTAAAAATGGATAAAGATGGGATACAGATAGAACGCTTTTCTAATGATCGGCCGCATGCTCACTGTGCATTTGAGTACACCTACTTTGCACATCCAAGCAGTATTATGGAGAAAATAAATGTCTATGCTGCTAGAAAGAGAATTGGACACATATTAGCAAAAAAATATCCTATAACAGATGCAGAAGTTGTCATACCAGTACCTGATTCTGCACGGCCAGCAGCTTTGGGATACGCTCAGCAATTGGGCATACCTTTTGAAGAAGCATTACTAAAAGATATATATAGAAAAAAGGGATTAATGAGAAGTTTTATAGAACCGCATCAGGAAGACAGATTGGAAATCAATAAGGGGATCATACCTATTAGCGACGTAATTGAAGGAAAAAACGTAGTTATTGTCGATGACAGTATCGTTAGAGGAACGAGCTCTGCTTCTATTATAAAGACACTACGTTCCGCTGGAGCCAAGAAAATAAATATGATAGTCACTTATCCTCCTATACGCTATCCGTGTTACGCAGGCATTGACTTTCCTTCACAAAGCGAGCTTTTAGCTTACCAACAGGCAAAGGGTGAAATTTCTAAGATAGATCTTGAAGATAAAGTTTCAAGAGTAATTGGGGCTGATTTTGTGGCCTACAATAATACTTTTAACTTGGCGAAGGCAATTGGACTGCCGGAAGAAGAGCTCTGTTTTACCTGTGCGACAGGTGATTACTCATCTCTCGGAATAAAACCAATTTTCAAGACAAGAGAAGAGATGAAGGGTGATGAATAACAAAATGCTAAATGATTTCAATACCAAAAAGGTTCCATTAATGTACTTCTTATGTTTGTGCAGAAGACTCGATGATCATAACAAAGCAACAGTTAACGTAAATATTGTTCTTCATACTTATAACAAATAAAGGAAGGATTACTTAATAGTATTGATCTATTAGGTTATGTTATGCGTATAATTATGATAATGTTAGCCGTTACTATTATCTCTGCTGCCGCACTCATAACTATTCTGCTTATTTCTATAACTCCTACTAAAGACTATTCTATTGACGTCGATGCAATGAAGGATGAGCAGTCTTTATTTGTAAATGCAAGAATTACTCTAACCAATACAGGAAGAGAACCTTTAACTAACATCGTGATATATTACGGCAACCAAAATGAGGTCATCAAAATGATAAATCCTGGAGAAAAAATCTATCTATCTCCCCCTGAAGGCAGCCGATTAGATAAAGTTGAGGTAACTGCTAATGAAGGCATCAACGTGACCAAAGACTATCGAAAACCTATCAAACTTCCTGGCATGATCGGCTCGTGATTTTATCGTTTATATTATGTTCTAAGATATTACTTTTTCTTATCATTTTGTAATCCTTCTGCTAGGTATTTCTCAAATCCGACTCTTTCAAGCTTGTCAGACTGACTAATTACATTATATTTTAATTCTCTTTTATATTTTTCAACCTTTGTGGCTATTTTTGCATACTTTAGACCCAATATTTGACTAGCAAGTATCCCTGCGTTCTTTGCTCCATTAATGGCAACTGTGGCGACCGGGACGCCAGGGGGCATCTGTACTATTGACATTAAAGAGTCAACACCATGGAGAGCAGTTGTTTTAATTGGAACGCCGATTACAGGAATAGATGTTATCGCAGCCACCATTCCGGGAAGATGGGCAGCACCTCCTGCACCAGCAATAATAACCATAACTCCTCTTCTTCTGGCTTCATTAGCATAGCTTATCATTCTATCACTGGTTCTGTGTGCGGAGATGATTTTAATTTCATTAGAAATTCTAAAGGTATTTAAAATTTCAGCGGCTTCCTTCATTATGAAAAGGTCTGATTCGCTTCCCATAATTATGCCAACAAGACATCTACCTATTTTTATTCACCTTATTTACATCTTTTATTTTTATGATATTTTTTATCTTATCTGCCGTTGCTATTGCTTTTTCAAGTGAACTTGCCGTGACAGTGATATGTCCAAGCTTCCTTCTAGGGCTACATATCATTTTACCATAAATATGAAGTTTAACCCCTGCTATTGACAGGAGCTCTTTGAGACCCATAATCATATATGGTCCACTGCAACCTTCAGGACCCAATATATTGACCATTACTGCAGGTGACAATAGTTCTGGTTTTGATAATGGTAAATCAAGAATAGCTCTAAGATGCTGCTCAAATTGAGATATTGAACAGGCTTCTATAGAATAATGCCCTGAATTATGAGGGCGAGGTGCTATTTCATTTATTAATACTTGTTCCTTTTTGGTAACAAACATTTCTATACCAAAAATTCCAGAGCCCTTCAATGCCTTCATAGTTTTCTCTGCTAATTCTTGAGCTTTTGCAACTGTAGTATGTGAAATTCTAGCTGGAACGATGGTAGTGTCTAGAATGTTATTATGATGAATATTTTCTGCTATTGGAAAAGAAGATATTTGACCACTAGGATTTCTTGCTATCATTACAGATATCTCTTTCTCAAAAGGAATGAATTTTTCCACCATGCACTGTCTATTAGACAGGTAATCCGCGCACTCAAGAATATTATTTTCTGTTCTAATTATGTAGTTTCCTCGGCCATCATATGAATTTTCACATATTTTTAATATACTAGGATAACCAAATCTATCACATAGATTACTCAGATCTTTCTTTGACTTTACAAGATCGAATTGCGCGACTGGAATACCGTGGTCTTTTAAAAATGTTTTTTGCCTAAATTTGTTTTGTATTATTCTGAGGGTTTGGGGGGAAGGATGAACAATAAAATTCTTAGAATTTAAGTTCTCAAGTATATCAGAATTGGCAAGCTCTATCTCATAAGTTAAAACATCGGATTTATTTGCGAGTGTCGTGATAGCATCTCCGTCTTTAAAATCGGCAATAATGCATTCATCTGAGACAGAGGACGCTGGCGAGTTGGGACTGGGATCTAATATGATTACTCTAAAAGACATACGTTTTGCCTCTTGAGCAATCATCTTTCCAAGCTGTCCACCTCCAATTATGCCTATAGAAATTGGATTTTGTATTTCCATCCAGTCTCCGTTATTGTAAATCATAAAGTCTTTAATCCTCTTTTTAAAAAGCGAAATTAAAAGCATTCCATTAAGTTAAGAAGATTTTGAGAGGGATTGCTGTCAGTTGTATCCGAAAAGTACTTTAAAAAGAATGTTTGACGTTCTTGAAGTGATGAAACTAAAAGACAAAGTTGCAATAGTCACGGGTGCAGGAGGGGGCGTAGGAAAATCTATAACACGAAGACTCGTTTCTGAAGGAACCAAGGTAGTACTTATAGGAAGAGATCGGTCTAAACTTATGCGATCTATTGCAGAGATTGGTGATAGCAAGAATCTTTTGCCGGTAACTGCTGATATTACAAAAGAGGCCGAAGTATTAAATGCTATAGAACAAGCTCTTTCAGCATTTGATACTGTTGATATCTTGATTAACAATGCAGGTATAATCTATGATCCTACACCGTTCCATTTAATGAATGATGATCAGTGGACTGGGCTAATCAACACGAATCTTCTTGGAACATTTAGGACTACAAAGGCCGTCCTGCCCATAATGATTGATAGGAAAGAGGGCTGTATTGTGAATATTTCCTCTTTACTAGGAATGCGGTCAATACCAAATGTACCATTCTCTGTGTATGGTGTTACAAAGGCAGGAGTCATCATGTTTACAAAAAATATTGCTGTAGAGTATGGATTGTATGGGATCCGCTGTAACTGCGTTGCGCCTTCGACAATTCGTAGTCCTATGATTGAGCCATATTTACAGGATGAAAATGCAAGACGACTCCTTGAATCATCATTTCCGCTACGAAGAATAGGAGAACCTGATGATATTTCTGGTGCGGTTGTTTATTTTTGCTCTGATGACGCCAAATGGATAACAGGTGCGGTTCTGACTGTAGATGGAGGAATATCTGCGAAACAATAATAGAAGATATTAGATTGGTATAAGAGACAATCTTCTATTACTAACTTAGACATTCAATAGACTCAATGATAAGTCGACTCTCTTGTTAAGGTTCTATTTCCTTTAGTAGTCTAGCCGTGTTCTTTTTGACTAGGGGAATAATCTTTTTCATTATAATTTGATGAAAGTTTTCAGTGTCAACATCAAATGATAATAATAATACATAAGAAAGTCTGCTGCTATTATTTGTAATAGGAATAGTTGCGCGAAGAAGGTTGGCATAGTGCGAGCTCGCGTAATAAATTTTTCCCAACAAGTATTCCCACCTTAATCGAGTATATTGACGTGTCGCCGCTGTAATTGCATATTGAGCTCTTTCTTCTGGCGTTAATAATGGGTTGAGACCCCTTCGCTCAGAAACAGCTAAGATCTTGCCATCTTCATCTGCAATTCCAGCAAACCTGATTGATGAATCAAGCGAAATAACTTGATCACAGAATTTCTGAAAAAATTGTTGTTCCAAATTGAATAATATAAAATACAATCTTATATTTTGACTTTCCTCATTCTATGGTTGTAAGCGATTCAGTCGTCATATAGAAGGGGCCTTTCAACACATAAATAAAAACAATAACGAAAGAAAAATTATCGATATATAAAGTTCATTTATATCTCCTCGGGCTGCTAACAATTAGCAAAGATACTTTAATCGCCATTGATAACTTCAAATCTGTTGAATAATAAAAGGTATGTTTTAGATACGAGTATAATTATTGATGGAGAGATTACAAAGATGATCGAAGCAGGTCAGATTGATAAAGGCAGTGAAATTATAATTCCTTTAGCAGTTTTAGATGAATTGCAGTCGCAAGCATCCTCTAATAAGGAGTATGGATTTGTCGGCTTGAATGAGATTAAGAAGATAAGAGATCAAAGTTCAGTCAAACAGATATCGCTCAGATTTCTAGGTGAACGACCTAATATAGATGACATTCGCTTGGCAAAACATGGAAGGATCGATTCAATAATAAAAGATGTAGCCCTACACGAAGATGCAACATTAATTACAGCCGACTATGTTCAAGCACTTGTTGCTGAGGCACAGGGAATAAAATCCTTACATATCGGCGCTATAACCAAGACAACAGACCTAGAATTCGAAAAGTTCTTCGACAGTGATACTATGAGCGTCCACCTTAAAGAAGGAGTATCACCTTGGGCAAAACGTGGTAAGCCTGGGTCTTCTCAGCTTACTAAGATTGAGGAAAAAAGAAGCACTTATCAGGAACTGACCAATATTATCAAAGAAATTTCTGAAGCATCTAGAGTAAATCAAACAGGCTCTATAGAGATAAGCCGCAATGGAGCGACAGTAATCCAATACGGGATATTTCGAATTGCTATTACTAGACCACCATTCTCTGATAGCCTAGAAATTACTATTGTCAGACCTATTGTTAGGCTCTCACTTGAGGATTATAATATTACAGAAAAGCTCATAGAGAGGTTGTCAGCGAGTTCTGAGGGAATCGTAATCTCCGGACCTCCAGGTTCAGGAAAAAGTACTTTCGCAAGTAGCCTTGCAGAATTCTATGCGAAGAATGGGAAAATAGTAAAGACTTTTGAATCTCCAAGAGATTTGCAAGTTCCCGATGAAGTGACTCAGTACGGACCATTAGAGGGTAGTTTTGAAAAAGCCGTAGATATCTTGTTATTAGTGCGTCCAGATTATACAATTTTTGACGAAATAAGGAGGGCGCATGACTTTGGAGTATTCTCAGATATGAGGCTGGCAGGTGTAGGAATGATCGGTGTAGTGCATGCGAGTAGTCCACTTGATGCTGTCCAGAGGTTCATAGGTAGAGTGGATCTAGGAATGATTCCTCACATTCTGGATACTATTATCTTTATCAAGAACGGCAAAATTGAAAAAGTTTATGATGTAATGCTTACTGTCAAGGTTCCAACAGGAATGAGTGAAGCTGATCTTGCAAGACCACTTGTAGAAGTGCGCGATTTTGAAACACAAGCAATCGAATATGAAATTTATACTTATGGTGAAGAAAATGTTGTCGTTCCAATCTCCGAATTGACAACAGCCGCTCAATCAGACAATATTATTAGAAAATTAGCTGAATCAAAGATCAAGGATACGATAAGAAGATTCGATCCAGATGCTGATATTAATATAATCTCAGACAATAGAGTTCAAGTTAAAGTCAACAAGGATGTAATCGCTAGGATCATTGGCAAAGGTGGATCTACCGTATCAGAACTAGAAAGGATGTTAGGTATGAAAATCGATGTAGAAGTTAAAACTCCTACTCTAGGCGAAGAGATTAATTTTGAGATTGTGGAGGCCGGATCTAATATTAATATCTCGGTGTCTGATAGCACTGTCGGACAAAAGGTCGATGTCTATATCGAAGATGAGCCGGTTTTGAATAGCCAGATAGGAAAAAAGTCTAGAATAAAGATTGACAAGCGATCGGAAATTGGAAAAAAAATAATAAATGCATTATTGGCTGGAGACAAAATCAGAATTTTCGTCAGTAAGGATTGATTCGTCCTGATTCATAGATAGTACGTTAGATCTATTTTGTAATTAATTATTTGGAAGATGCGTAAAATGTTTTAATTAAAAATTATATATTCAATCAGCTACATTACCAAACTGAAAATTGTAAAATACGATAAAAGGATTCATAGATCTATCAAATTCAAATTCTAGAAGTGATCTTCTGAATAAGACATATTTTTATACAATTTTTATTTCTCCACCTATTAAGAACTGTAACACATTAATGTTTTAATTTCTATCTAGAATTGTACGCCATTATCTAATTACGAATTGCCTCTATAATATATGTAATTTAGGTTATATGACAGAAACGGCAAATATTCTGAGTTTATTTAAGAATGTAAGTTCTACGAATACAATATATTATAATGCGACAAAATATACATTGTTTCTTAAATTCTCACTGTCGCATGATCAATGATAACGTCCTTTACTTATAACGCAGATTTGACGTTCTCCTGTTATTTAGCGGATAAATGTTTGTATTTAGAAAATTGGAGAAAACCTCGACTACTTTTGCTTAAAAAAGCGACTGCCAGAATGGTGAACCTAAGTCAAACCGGCTATTTTAAATTTATTTTTCATCCCCACGGCGCTAACTGATTACATTCTTCCAGCCTCTTTCAAACGTGAAAGCATTCTCGACTCACCTTCTCTAAAGTGTTTTTTGTCTTCATCACTCTCCAGAATTATCGGAGGAACTTCCATAGGTTTTCCATATTTATCGAGAGCAACCATTGTAACAAAGGCAGTACCTGCATGAATCTTTGTGCTGTCGTCAAGATCTTCAGAAACAACGGTTACCTCCACTTCCATGGATGATTTACGAACATAGTTTAATCTGGCCGTTAGGATCAAAGCATTTCCTATGAATACTGGTTTTAAAAATGTCATTCTATCTATGCTTGCAGTAACAATATTGGCTCTACCAGAATGCCTTTTAGCAACAAGTCCTGCAATAAGGTCGACGTGTTTCAGTATAACACCGCCAAAGACATTGCCCTTGGGATTTGCATCTGAGGGTAACATAATAATTGTCATCTCTGCCTGGGACTCAACTGACCTTTTCCCTTGTTTGGACAGCGACGCCATGTCTTGTTATTGCAGAAATTGTTATAAATAAACATTCATAAGTATTTTGAAACAAATAAACAAACAAATCTTAGACTTGACTTATTTCGAACTATATTGCCTTACTACAAAACTTATTAGAAAAGTTCAGCCAAAAAAATACTTATCACAAAACAAAGTGGAATGCCTCTTGGTGAATAAAATCCATAATATGGTCTATATTTGAGCAAATGGATTGAATTTGCATGCTCGAGATACTATTACAATAAAATGTAAATCGGTCAGTTGTTTACTTGAAACTTATTTATCATAGACCTTGGCTAAAGTAATGTAGACGATAAAGTTTGAGTGAATTCTAAGGTACTTGATTCAACTTTTCTTGCAAATATTAAGTACGTAGTATGTCCTATCATTCTCATGGAAGGCCGAGTCATTCCTTCTCTTGCTTCTATGTCGCGAATCATGATTTCCACACAATCAATGTCGGCAAAGCCGCTTTGTTTTAAAATATTCGCGGTTTTTTCTAATTGATTCATGGTAGGACAAATAGCCACAAAGGCTCCACTTCCTTTTAGTGACACATGAGCATGGGCAACTACGCTCCAAGGATCTCCAAGATCAACAATGGCAAGGTCTGCCTCCCTAATACTAAGACCCAAATGAGGATCCTGCAGGTGCATTGTAACATGTTGTAGCATCCCAGCTTTTTCGAGGTTCTTTCTTGCTATCGCCATAAAATCAGAATTAATGTCGTAAGTGTAAATATGACCAGTCGGTTTTACAATACTTGCCATAAACGTTGTGAGAGCACCACTTCCTGTCCCTATTTCTAATACTATAGATCCATTTTGCAAGCCGGTTCTAGATGCTATATAACCAAAATCTTTTGGATAAACTATCTGAGTCTTCCGTTCAGATTTCATTATAAAATCGTAGACTGTTGGTTGGATAAGATATATGCTCTTTCCCTCAGTCGATTTAATGAGAGATCCATATTCCATTCCAATAACCGATGAAACATCGATGACTCCAATATGTGTGTGCATTTTCTTTTGTGTAGTAACTTTAACCAACCATTTCTTTCTCTTTGAATGAAAAAGTAAAACATGATAACCCTCTTCTATCTTCATTCAATATTAGACAAAGGTTATACTGATAAAAATCCTTCCAGAGAGAGAAATCTTTTCTAATCTTTTTTCATTCTCTACGACTAGTTATAAATTGTTTTATTAGATTTATGTAGTTGATATATTATTAATAATTCCTTTATCTGTGCAAGAATAAAAAGATCGCTATGGTTAATTTTAGGCCTTAGAAATATAAGAAGAAATCAAATTACTTATGAAGAGGATTAGCAAGACAGATAAATATTTCATTTTCACATGCATACGTGCATGTAAATTCTCTATATGAAGCATTCTTACGAATAGACATATTTTTATATAAATATCCTACTTATATCCAGCAAAAGCTAGTAGTAGTTATATGATCCGTATTCTGATTGTCCAAGATAGAAAATATAAGCTCGACTGTTAAAGGATTTAGCAAATAATTAGACAATGTTATAGAAAATCTTCGGTATCTATTATTCTAAACCTAACGCCTTAATTTACATCCTGTTTAATGCAGAAATTCCTAGCACACTAAATATATTTTTCAAAGTAATCCCAAAGCACTTTACAAGTACTAATCTTGACATCATGATTTCTTTATTTTTCTCCCTTAAGACGGGGACTTTTTCGTAGAATAGGTTAAAGGCGGTGGCGAGATCATAAGCATATTTAGCCGGTAGCTTTGGATCAAGTGTTTTGACTGCCTCTTCTATCACGAGATCCATTTTTGCAATTATTTTGATTAAATTAGCTTCATATTCTTGAATCAATAAAAAGTTTCCTGATTTTATCTTCTTGCCATATTTTTCCAAAATTCGCTGGGATCTAGCGTAGGTATATTGTAAGTAAGGTCCAGTGTTTCCTTCCAAGCTCAGAGAATCAACAATGTCAAAAGTTATAATTTTGTCGAGATCTTGTTTTATCAAATTATACCTGATGGCCGATATTCCTATTTCTTCTGCAATCGTATTTGCGTCATCATCTGAAAGATCAGGATTTCTTTTTTTGACTTCTCTATAAGCAGTTATTTGAAGTTTATTCAGAACGTAGTCTGCATTAACATATATCCCTTTTCTACCTGATATATGCATAAATTGTCTGTCTCCAATATTTAGTCCTAAGCTTTTCGCAGTTTCAGAGCTCAGAGTCATTGCCTCATACGCAAGATGATAATATTTGTCATTATTACCCTGTAAAAGCGACAGTACCTTTGTAATGATTCTCTGTAGTCTTGCTTGTCTTGAGTCAATTACCGTAATAACCTTTTCAGATGAATTAAAACAAGGATGTTCGCCGTTACCGACTTTGGGGTCCAAGGTTGTAGCCCAAAGAATAGATCCATCCCATTGATCAGCAAATCTATAATAGAAGAAAGGGTCCTCTACTAATCCTAATTTCCATGCTGCGTACGGTATATCCTTAGCAATGTAAGTTACTGTTCCATCGCTTCTGACAATTACTTTTTCCTCTTCATTATCTTGCGGAATGACCCAACAATCTTTGTTTTTTCCTTGCGTTTGCAAGGTAGCAATGCAATTTTGTTTTAACATCTCAAACGATTTACTCCATAGTCCAGAGATAACAATATGTGATTCAAAATTTAATAGATCATAATGAGCTTTCATTCTCCAACAGGTTTTTAATTGATCTTTCAAAACTCGCACAGAAATTTCTAAAGCAAATTGAGCAATCTCTGATGTTCCTTGCTCGATTTCCTTAAGAACTAATCTTCTTTTTTCTTGCAGGTTGTGATCGTCCTTATACATTTCGTTAATTTTTACATAAACTTCATCACCACAATATTGATCAAACTTTATAGATTTATCATTGGCATAAAGAGGAAGACCACCAAATTTGAATCCAACAACGATATCGGCAACCTGTAAACCTGAATCGTCGATATAATTTAAAACTCTTGCTTCATAGTTAGTTGCTTTCAAGATCCTGTATAGTATATCTCCAATGATTACATTTCGCATGTGACCTACATGAAGAGCCTTGTTTGGATTAATGCTCGTGTGCTCAATTGTAATCTTTTGATAGTGACCAATGTTCATAAAGCCGTAATTAGAATTTTCGAGTACGGCTTTAAGAGTATGAGAAGCTAAATTAACAATATTTGCCTTGAAATTTATGTAACCTGACGGGTGAGATTCAACTGAGAGAATAAAAGACACTGACTTATTTGCTTTTTTTCTCTCGATATATGGGTTTAGCTCTTCTTTGATGATTTCATTAGCAATATCGAAAGGCTTTTTTTTAAGTTTTTTACTAAGCAAAAATGCTACGTTGCAGCTCAGGTCTCCAAACTCTTTTCTGGGTGATTCTGATATATTAAAATCTTGCTGATTATAACCTAGATTCGAGAGGCTTGATGATAATAGCTCACGAATTTCGTCAATTAGAAGCCGAAATGTCAATTGAACTTCTCTCTCCGAAATAATTTAATGCAATATATTCAACTGCATCAATTAAGCCTTCACCTTCTTTGCCAGAAACTACATATCTAGCTCTGGCTTTTACATTTTCTTCGGCATGATTAAGGGCAATACTATAACCACAGAGATCAAATAGAGGAATATCCGTCTGGCTATCACCAATCGCGACTGTCTCTGCTGGTGCAACATTTAAAATATCCAATACTTTTTTTAGTCCTCTCGCCTTGTCAATTCCTCTTTCGTTGATATGAAAAGCATATCTGCTGTCGCTAAGCTGCAAGTCCAAATTATGTTCATTTAGGATTTTTTGTCCCTCTGCAATATCGAAAGTTCTAAGTAATACAACTTCTGTAAGTCTATGAAAAGTAGGTTTAATTTTTGCACCTTCGATATTTTGCTTTAATATATCATAACCCTTTAAACACTTTTCCTTGTCAGCCAAAAGTATATGTTCTTGCGGAGATAAAGTCACTGCGCCACCGTTTTCTCCAACAGCGATCTTTGTAGTACCGCTAAAGACAGCAAGTATATATGCTTCCACCGATGAGCGTCCAGAAACATATATGATTTTATATCCCAGTCTTTCAAGATATCTTAGGCTCTCAATAGCTGGAAGATATACCATGCCTCCACCATTTTCTGTTATTGTACCATCAATGTCAATAGCAAAAACCTTTATCCGTTTCAATTATTAACCAAAAATAGATTTTTGGATATAAACGTTCTACGTTACATATCTCTATTATTATTTTTCCCCTATGCGATAGTCTCTCAAGTCCTACATAAGCCAGCGCTTTAACAATGCTAAGTAATGAAATTGCAGATACCTCAAGAAAATAACTTGGTATAAAAGCAATACTTTTTGATTGGCTTTTAGTTCACGTAGTTAATGTCTATCTATTGCCGCTAATTTCAAGTTCTCTATTAACTATATGTTTTGGGACAATTGTTTGCTGTACATTTGAATGATTTGACCTTAAACGTCTCTCAGTCAACGATTTTTGTTTTTTGATCTTTATCTTTATCTTAAATCCAAACTGACCATAATTATTCCACCTTTCTGTTTCGATGACTTGTCCTGTACCAATTATTCTATCTCCTTCGGGTGTAACTACTATAAAATCCGTTTTTGATTC
>DASQYF010000401.1:0-9978 GCA_035639375.1 Nitrososphaeraceae archaeon | reverse complement strand
TATACAAAATGATGTAGAGAGGCTAATTGAAGTTCTTAAAAAAAATGAAAATGAATATAAAAAGAATCCTTCACGATACTACTACAAATTAAGAGATTACAATAATCCGCTTAACGATGTTGAAAGAGCCGCCAGGCTCATCACGCTTAACAAAACATGCTATAATGGTCTTTATAGAGTAAATAGGAATGGAATATTTAATGTTCCAATGGGAAAATACAAAAATCCAGTCATTTGCGATAGTAGCAAGCTCAAAAAGGTTAGTAGTGCTCTTCGCCATTCTAAAGCAATAATAAAAGTAGCCGATTATAAACAAATATTATTTGAGAACGCCAAAGGAAACGATTTAGTGTATTTGGATCCGCCCTACAATCCGACTAGTTCTACTGCAAATTTTACTTACTATACAGACTACGGGTTCGATAATAAAGATCAAGAAGACCTTGCGAACATCTTTGGAAGGTTAAATGATAGAAAATGCAAGGTTCTACTTAGCAATTCAGATACTCCATTTATCAGAAAACTATATCACGATTTTTCTAAATATACCAAAGAAATAGATACTTTAAGGTCTATCAACTGTAAAGGCTCAAAACGTGTAGGTCATAAAGAATTGCTCATACGTAATTATCCATAACTGAATGATAATTATAACTATCCATAGATATACTAAGCAATCAACAAAATATCAAAATGAAAAAATTTAGGATATTATTGATCATTAAATATTGATATTTCAAAATCTCCAAATTATGTTGCACACAAAAAAACAAATCAACAAAATAACAAATGTAGTGGCTTTGTGGGCTGTAGCAATACAGGCACAATTACATTAGGACGTCCTCATCAGAACTGCAGCCGAGGCTGACTGTACGTTAGATAAATATGCAATCGGATATAATTGATACTACGATAGCTTTATGATAGCATTGCATTATTATCAGTTGGCAAAGATAATCAACTAAGTAATTTTTTCTTTTTTCTTATTCTTGTTGTTGTTATCGTCGTCATTACTGCCGCCATACAATATCTCTTTCGTTGTTTCCTCGCTATTTGGAACTTCTTTATCTACCTCTGGCGCTGAATGCAAAGCAGCTTTTGTAGTATTTTCTAAATCTTCCATTGTATCTTTTATGCCACTCTCATTGTATGCTTTTGGATTGTCTATTTTCCTTGTGTTTTTGTTATTACTCATAAGACTACTACTCCTGATATATTAATAGTGCAACATTTAAAATAATCATTCATATATATTATTACTACCTTCAGAAGCAAATTATTATTTGAGTAGTTGTAATTAAACTGCTATTATCTGTAATCGTATAAGATTAAATGTCTACAAATTAAGCTAACATTAGTCACAATAGATGATGACGATAATGTTACTATTTTTACAAAAATAATCTCTCTAATTTTTGATGAATGATAAAACAAAGAAAAAGTATACAGTAAAATGCCAAGTATGTGGTAAAGAAAATGGCGACATACAAAACTCAGATTTTGCAAAACAGCATATCAATAAACATCCTAGCCATCGTGAATACAGAGTAATTGTGAAAATGATATCACCTGCTGTTTCAGGTAATCAACCAACTTTAAATGTAGATAATGTTCAATAATAAAAGTATCAGTAGAGAGTCACAAATCTTTTTTATTATTTTGCTATGGTTCTATTTCCATGATATTATTATTATTGCTTGTATCATATATATTCGAGATGCTTTTACAAAATTCATATTTCAGACAATAAAAAATATTTTGCTAATATTTGATTGAGTTCTTTCTTTACTTTATAGTAAAAGCTTCCTTTTTAACTGTTAATCAACTACCTTGTCTAGGTTTTTCATCCTCTTGTTCTTCCTCAGATGATTCAATTAATTCCTGCTCTTCTTCTGATTCTTGTAATCCTTCTTCTTCTTTTGGTTGACTACTCATTTTAGTATCCCAAAGGAAGATATATTAAACAAGTTTAAAAGGGCTTTGCATAAGATTGAAGATTATTAATCTTCAATCTTTGCTACGAATATATCTGGCACCAGTATCTAGGTCAAATACAGCACAGTATGAATCAAACTTTTTTCAAGTTGAGATATATAGGTATAGTTGATGTTGTCATATCTACTGTTGTTGTGAATTATTATAATGCTAATGCTAAAACATATGATATCATATTGTTAGAAAAAAAATATTTTACTCTTTTCCTCCTTGATCCTCTATAACTACCAAAGTTACAGTTGAAGTTATACCTGATATCCTTCTTATTTTACTTGTTACAGTGTGGTTTAATAACTCAACGGTGTCAGATTTTACTTTTACAAAAATATCATGAACACCATATGTTCCTCTTACCTCTTTTACGTTAGGTACTTCTGCTATTTCTTTGATAATGTTTTCTTCAGAACCCAAAATACAGTTAACCAAAACATATGCAGTTGGCATTCTATAGCAACAAGACCTATAGCAGGATCTTTCTTAAGTATTTCGTTTAATGATAACTATAATAATATTCAGAATAACATCCAAAATGGATGATTTTTAGCTCTTAGCTGTATAGATACTGTTGTATTAGAATATAATATTAATACTCGTTCTTAGCATGGTAACACTAAATGACTACTCTTTATATAAAAGACTCTTCTATAAAAAATCTCAAAAGAAAAACAATTTTTGGAGTTGCTGTTTCAATAGCTGTACTAGTGATAGTAATATCAAGCATTTCTGCATTAAATCAAACTATCATAATAGGAGCATTAGCACAACCAGCAGCTACATCTACTTTTGATATGGATGGTGTAATAAGTTCTTTAGTTCTTGGAGTACCAGAAAATACTAAGAATGTGGATATGACTACTGTACAAAAATTCATTCTGTCAGGTGATTGGAGTATGAGTGTAGACCAAGGAAAATTAACAAATTTTACAGCAAACTTTTATACAGGTCCTGTTAATGGAGCCAACAATCATACTCATCAATTAAGTAACTTTAGAGTTAACAATCAAAGCCCTATTCAACTTAATCCAGATAACAGTCTATCAATCTCAGGTATTTTGGATGTTGGAACACAGGGTAATAAAGCATGGAATAATGTAAATACAACAGTGGTTATTTCTAAAGGTAGAACAATCAGTATTAGTCTAGACGATAATGCTACTCAACGCCATTTTATGGAGCAACGAATCTATGGAATTGTTAAAGAAATTAAATATGTATAAAAAATCAAATAGTCATAGATAAAGATAGAGCAATATGCTATGATACGTGGACTGACATCAGATAAGAATACTATCTATATATGTACTAGATTTTTTAATTATAGGTACAACAGAGATTGTAGAATTGAATGCAATGACTCTCATAATGAATACATAACGTGGACGATTGCATTCATGTCTATGTCTGTAGCATTGTAAACTTAAGGAATAAAATTGAAAATGGTCGTTGTTAAAACAACACTCCAGATTATGGACATCCCAACAAAAATCCACCTTGGTGTCATCGTGTTACTGGGTTTTATAAAGAATTTTATAATGATTGTATAATATCCTTCGAGATTGTCTTGAATAATGCAAGATCCAATTCCCTAGGATCACTTCGTTAATTCTTACGACGTATATAAAATACCTCCACCATCTCCACTTTGCTTGTTTTATCAAAAGGATCTCAAATTTGACCTTCTTTTAATGGAGGTGTTAGAGGTGATATCTCCACTTGTATTTGCAGTATTTATACATGAATGTCTATTTGATTTCTTTCTTATTCAATAGATAAAATACTTACATAAATTGCCAACAAGACGTCATAGACTAATAATATTAATAACCATCATCAATCCCAACTAGCTATATCTTTTTCTGCAATTATTCTTGTAGGTTTTATTCGTACGAGCACTTCCCCTTCAACACTATTTCTTCTTCCATATGCTTCTGCATTATCTTTGCCCACATATCGTTGAGCTATTTTAATTGCCCATTTTAAAAGATCATCCTGTTTATAATAGTGTAATTTGGCAGTACCATATACTGTCACAAAGGAAAATGGTGGTGTTTGATCATCTACACAAATACTTACCCTATCGTTATATTGAATGTTCTTTGCTTTAACTGATGTACTGTTAGTAGTAAAAACAATATTATTGATATTGTCACTATCACTATCATCTAAAACAAACCAAATTGGAACAATATGAGAACTTCCATCTTTTTTAACTGTCGCAAGCTTTCCTGTGAATGTGCCTTCCATAAGGAAATCCCTAATTTCTTTTTTGGACATTTCTGTCATTATTATTTTAACTGCTCTTTGAAATATAAACTAGGTCTATTTTTCTCTGTTCAAAGTGAAGGTATTTGTTCTGATGGAGGTATTAGATGCAAATCCAAATACACCTCCATTGATTTTCTGCTGGTTTTGAGCATAAAGATGATATGGTAGAGAATTTTTTTAACTAACTTCTTTGTGATCTTTTTACATTAAACCTGCTTCTACGAAACAAGTTGGTTAATTCTCCCAACTCCTTTCTTTTCTCTCTTTTAATTGTTGTTGTATCTTGCGTAAAAGACAAAATATGTCTTTTCAGAAACCTTGTTCTTTGTTACTGCTTTAGTATTTTGTTCTTCATATATGTAGACATACACTATATAACTTTTAAATCTATTAACAAAGTATACTGCATATGACATCAATATCTATAGAAAAATCATTAGAAAAAGAAAAAGAAAATAAAATACAAACACAAACAAGACAATCAACTTACAATATAAATCCATTAATTCTTAATAGATGGTCTCCAAGATCGATGACAGACGAGGAATTGGATGACGATACTATAATGAGTCTTTTTGAAGCTGCAAGGTGGGCGCCATCTTCTTATAATAATCAACCATGGAGATTTATCTATGCCAAAAGAAATACTCCTCAACACTGGAATAAACTTTTCAATTTGCTAGCTGAACCCAATAAAGCATGGACAAAAAACGCTGCCCTGCTAGTAGTAGTAATATCTGGGAAAAACTTTGAATACAATGAAAAATATTCTATAACGCATCAATATGATACTGGAGCTGCTTGGGAGAATTTAGCTTTAGAAGCATCATCAAGAGGATTAGTAGCTCATGGAATGCAGGGATTTAACTATGAGAAAGCTAGAATAGATTTGGAAATTCCTGATAACTTTGATGTTATGGCGATGATCGCAATTGGAAAGAAAGGATCAAAGGAAAATCTTCCATTACAATTGCAAGAAAAAGAATATCCAAATGATCGAAAACCATTAAAGGAAATAATTATGGAAGGCACATTTAGAAAATGAAATTTTATGCTGTTTGCATCTTCAGCTAACATTTATTATTATAACTATAGATATATGTATACGATCACATATCTTCTATTGTAATGCAAAAATATGCATTTTCAAATTATGAATTATTTATATAGTGTTTGTCATTAGATACACAAAACTATACAATGTCTATGTGTCTTAATTAGAGGAAGTCTGACTGTAACTGAAGGCAATAAGTTGTGCATCAGAATTGAATCAGATGTTTTCAGACATTCTTTTCATCCGTAGGTAGGAAGTAACTAACGCTGGACATTGACCTGAGTTTTGTATGCTAATATATTTATGATTCTAAATGTGAGATTTTCTAAAGATCAGAGGTGACAATGTCTTTGGAAAAGTATTGAATTAGTTAAAGAAGGATTCGCTTTTCTCCAAATTAGCTCATCTCTAATCTGTAGTTTTTCAATCATAGAGATCTTTGACAGATATTCACGATCATCATGATTAGATAGGTAATCTTCCACAACTTTGCTGTCGGTCTTACGCCATATGAGTATACCATCAACGACCTTTGTGGCTATGGATAGCGTAGCCATCACAAGACGATCGGATGGCGGATTGTAGTTATGTTTGGTGTAATTGTATGTGGTTGTTGGGTATACAACATATCTAATTGGTTCATTATCGAACATTCTTGAAAATGTTAACAGATCTTTTTTTAGATTTGTAATATTATAATAGCACGCACTGGCTAGAATCACACCATCTATAAATCTGCTGTACTTAGCTACCACAGTATCAGTTCCTTCACCCTCAAAATAGATAACAGGATAAAACTGTAAATCTTTACTCTTTTCGTATAGTGCCTTAGAGAGGTTTGAGTATATCATATAATCAATGTTGTTTGAGAATTTTGTATCATTCCTAGTACTTATCCAATTAAAGTCATCTATAGTAAATCCCTTGAACGATTTGTGCTTTTCTTTGAGAATGTTAAAATAATCTATCCAGCCCTTCCAATTATAGTTTCCATTAGGCCCACCTTCAGAAGGCGGCAGCAGAATTATCAGTATTTTAAGATCCGTTTTATCAGCTGACTTTAGTAATCTTTCTGTTGCTTTTTTGGTCTTAGAATCATTAAAGTCCTTCATCACAAAATAATATTCGCGGAAACCCTGTTCAAGAAGTGCTTTCATAGCTTTCTTTTGGTTGGAACCTTGAATTTCTTCTAGAGGCATTTGATAACGATCCCACGCTCCAATGATGGTCGTCTTTCTTTTTGAAAATAATTTTGTCATAATAATACTTTCATCTTCTTTTTGTGGCATGTTTTTTGTAGTAGTAGTGGAAGACGCTGATAAGTGGTGATGATGCTGATCTGTGGTGGCTATTGCGTAGTAAGAAGAATACTGCAATGACATCGGCAGATTTAAAATTGTTATATACAGGACCACTAGAATCACAAATTTAAGGAGGTTTTGCGGTTGACTTAATCTCATACAGCATCTGGTAAATTAGCATTAGTTGTATCAAAAAACCTAAAGTTATACATATCGGCATTTGTTTTATGGTCAATTATAAACCAGATATTCTTTAAGCGGGCAAAACCAACACCTCTCTTTATTTTCAGCAAGTTTAATGCATTGATTATTGCTGCTGTTATATAGCAGTCGAACGCCAAATCGAGATTAATTCTTCTTTCATAGAGTAGCTGTAGAGCAAGTTTGAAATTGCCGTAATCCAATGTAAGCAACTACGTAAAAATCACTTCACTGCTATTTCTACATTTTTGAAAATCAT
Source organism: Nitrososphaeraceae archaeon (assembly GCA_035639375.1). Taxonomy (GTDB): domain Archaea; phylum Thermoproteota; class Nitrososphaeria; order Nitrososphaerales; family Nitrososphaeraceae; genus JAJNBK01. Next base: position 2,903 of record DASQYF010000401.1, on the reverse strand, counting down.
TTATCACAAGTTTTAATATGTCAAGTCATAATACATAGATACATGCTGTTATATATCCGATAGCGTATTTAATTATTTATAACATATAATTACAAATTCATGACTCAGCAAATCTTTTTATAACATATTAATATGACCAACTGGTCAGTTATATTTATTAATTGCACCTTTCTCAATATATATATGAAAGTAATGCAGAATAATAGTGATCGCCTTCTCCAATCAAATGCGATGAATTTGTCCTTAGCAGCATTGGTCATAGCTACTGCAGGCGCGTTTCTCCAAATCGGTGGAACGAGCTGGGATGTGACCTCTCATCTAATGTTGCAACCTGAGACTTTCTTTACACCCTCTCATACTGTTCTTTATACTGGTGTTGGTTTATTAACTATAACTGCTGTATTAGTTGGAGCTTTATTAATTAAAAATAAGGATCTAGGCACAAAATCCTTTTCCACATCTTTCAAATTATTTATAATAGGATCTGCAATTTCTCTAATAGCCGGCCCATCAGACTTCTTATGGCATGAAACATTTGGAGTTGACGGATTGCTTAGTCCTCCACACTTGGCATTGATTACAGGTATGCTTATTAATGCCGTTGGGGTCGTGATTGGAATTACAAGGATAATAGTACACGTACCACCGTTAAAACAAAAGTTAGTCAAAATTACAATGATTCCTGCATTTACAGCTTTATGGTTTACAACCACATGGTATGTTTATATGTTTGCTCTACCATTTTCAAACGGAGAACACTTCCAATTTAATTTGGATCCTAATGTTTCAACTATAATAGCATTGATCGCTTTACCATTATTGAGTTCTATGATATTCTTAACTGCATCTAAAACAATTGGAAGATTCGGAGCTGCAAGTACTATTGTGGTATTAGTAGCGGGATTGAACATCTTTGCAAATATCATTCCAACTGGTAATGTTTTGACACCACTGTTACCATGGTATTCAATAATATCAATAATCCCTGTACTAATAGCGGATCTAGTATTAAACAGTTCAATTATCAAATCTAAGATAAGAAGTCCGACACCTGAAATAATATCAGGTATGATAATCGGTTCATTATTCTATGTGTTTAACTACCCAATGTTGACATGGACATTTTCTTTGCCCTTAAATATGCCGCTTGAGTCTATAAATAACATACTTCCAAACTTTGTAAATTCTATACCAACAGTATTGGCTATTACATTAGTTCCTGGTGCAATTATGGGTATGATAGGAGCCATCATATCTTTTAGGATAATTAATGTTCCTCGATCTTCTCAACACTAGGCAGGCATTTTAAATGATTGTGATTAAATTAAAAAAATAGTTGGACAAAGAAAAATGTGTCCTAGAGTAACTGCTCAATACAAAAATGAAGTAAAAGAAAAAATAATTTAAGCAGCAATAACAACTTTCTCTAAATACGGATATGATAAAACTAGAATGGATGATATTGCTGAGAGTGCAAAGATAAGTAAAGGTACATTATATCTTTAAGAGTAAAGAAAAATTATTCTATGCCATTTCTGAAAATAGTATGTATATACCCCTTCTAAGCATCTCAAATGCTGTTGGCAAGCAAGTTAATATCACTTCTTGCTTTTCACCACAGATATTGCAGTGTTCTTCAATTGTCCATTGTTTAATATTAATATAATCTTAAAAAATATCGTATTCACTGAAGATATTTTTCTCTTTAGTCTGTATCCAACATGGGATACAGTAATGCCAGTTTTACGGATTGTATTAATATACTTAGTATAATAAAAGAAATATTATAATTCAGTTAATCTTCAATAGAAATTTTTATCCAGATAGGTATTGATCGTGTCAAATCAATTTTTGTTATTTTATTTTTTATATACTTCTATTAATCAAATGATCTGAAATTTGTGTGACGCATGATAAACCATAGCTTTACAAGCTTCTGGATATTATAATTAATCAAAGACATATCCTAGACAGAAAGTTTCATGACTATTTTAATAAGAAATATGGGAGACTTTCTTCTTGGTTCTATCTTTTTCATTATTATTGTCCTGTATTATCCCATCATACCAGGACCCATCATACCAGGACCCATCATACCTTTATGCATCATTAAATGCTCCTCCATCGATATCTGCTTACTTAATAGCACTTGACCATTTCCTGGATCTACTATAACTGTATTAAAGTTCATGCTAGGATCTAATACAAAGATTGTGTAAACTAAATATCCATTCTCATCTCCAAGGTGTGCTGCTACAGCATGTGAATTATTACCAACTGAATTCTCTGCAATTGTTGTAGCATTACTTAGGCTTACTTTTATCTGTGATCCAAGAGCATTAGTTATTATATTCATCAAGTTAATTGAACTAGTGACATTTTCGCCACGCATCATCATCATATCTCTTGGTTCCATCATGGTATCAGACATAGTCATATTAGTAGCACTAGGATCGGCTGTCTTCTGAGCACTTGCATTCTGTTGTATAGTTATGAAACTTGATGCACCACTTAATACCATTACTATTGCCAATATTACAGTGGAAGAAACAAGTATTGTTGTTTTCAATATTTTGAAATCCATAATGTAATCATGATATAATTAATCTTTCAATTATATTAGAGTTAGCCGTAAGATTACTGGGATATGATTACAGAATTTTAATTGTTGAAAGAATTGTGAAATTATTATCATTTTTGTTCAATAGATTACAATACTAATTCATTCATTCATTAAGCAAGTTCATTAGATAAATTAAAGGTCTTGTTATTCTAAATTCTGATTTTCTTTCTTGTTCTTTAATTTCTCAATAACCATATCAAAGCTGTTGAGAGGTACAATTTTTACAGTATTATAAGAGGAAATCCCTGCCTCAATGCACATAGACTCTATTTCATGTACA
>DASQYF010000400.1:0-4570 GCA_035639375.1 Nitrososphaeraceae archaeon | reverse complement strand
GTAATAGAATTGTTTACGAAAATATAAGACCCAAAGACATGAAAAGCGTTGGTAATATTGTAGCTATACAAAAGGATCCAGTTATCATCGCGACTGAAGATGCACAACGGAAATACAGAATACTACAATCACATGGTGAAGAATACAATGGAGCTTGGGTATTCTTGGACTTATCTACTGATGATGTTTTTACTCTTAATAATGGACAATCAAAAGAAGAGGAACTAGAATTCCTAGGGCTAAATCCCAGAAGTAACCTAGATTCTAATTCTTCATCAATTAACCAAGAGAAAGCAGATAAAAAGAAACTCTTAGAATCTCCGATATGACAATGCCTAAGGGCTGGAAGACTCCTGCCGATATTGCAAGAAGAGAAGCTGAAGACAAAGCAAGAAGAGAAGCTGAAGCATTAGAACATGCTACTACTACCAAAGAGTCAATCGAACCACTACCACAACAACAAACCATCAGACAAGAGAATCTTATAAGATCAAAAGAAAATACTAATAATTATCTGAGAAATGACCTAGACCCATTTGCGGCTAATATGACTTCGTGGCAATACTCCACGGTAGCTTGGATTGACATGTACAAAGAATTTGCTATAAATGCTGCCAAATTATCAGAATACTGGTTCAACCTCTTTTGGAGCCCATGGACGGCAGAGCAAAGAAAAGATAAAGTAAAGGTGGAATAATAAGAAGGAAATAATTAATACATTATGCTATTTCAGTGCCTATAAATATTCAAAAGAAACTATTTTTCTAAAAACCGTTGACTCGAATTTACAATTGTTGTATATGTGCAGTCTTTGGTGTACAATATCTATTCATGAATAGTGTTAGGAAGCGTTATTTAGGATGTTGAGGTGTTGTTTAGATATGGCTTCTAATAAAAATAATAAAGGAGAGCGCGAGACAAAAATAGAGAATTCAACTTCAACAGAAGCATCCCAAATATCATCACCACAACAACAATATGGTCAATATCAAAACCAGCAGCAACAACAACGCAGAGAACAAGAAGAAGAAGAACAACATCATGCAATTAACCAAGCACTAGATGAAACTAAAGATAACATTAGAAAGACAACAGATGAAGCAAGAAGCCAGATTCCACGTTATACACAATCTGTTAATGACTATCAAGAACAAACTATTCAGGCTGCTAGAGAAATAGCAGATAACTATCTAGAATCACAAAAAGAGATTATTAACTCATTCCAATCAGTATGGAGTCCATATGCAGAGAATTTATTTACAACAAATTGGATGTCTCCAAGAAATATAGCTGAACTATATGCGAATATGATTAGCAGCTTTGCTAATAACATGATTGCTGCTACTAGACTTACAAATAATATAATATTTGCAAATATGGAAGCATTCAAGACATCTATTCAGCAAGCAAAAGACAATACAAATGAATTATCAAGGATAGGTGTTAATGCTGCCAAGACATTTGAACAACAACAACAACAAACATATAGAGATAATACAAGACAAAGCGAAGGTACTACAACAACAAGAGTTTCAGTGGAAACAAAAGAACAAGAAGAAGGCAGAGAAGATAGATTAAGAAGATTTTAAGAATTTATCAAAGAGAATCTCACCCATCTTGTCTTTTATTTTTCTTATCAAAAGATGGTGATTAAAAACGATGGTAGAAGATGATGATGATAATAATAATAAACTGCCAAATTCTAATAAGACTATCAGATCTACGACAATAACAACTGACAGACAACATGACATTTATGATACAGTAAATGAAAACTTCAATAGAGCATTAAATGAAATAGCAAAGTTTCAACCACAATATTTACAATCAATATCTAATCTACAGCTAGACTACATTCAAACAATAAAGAATATGATCAAGAACTTGATTTCTGCTCAAAAGCAAATGGCTGATAGTACCAATAACAATAGCAGATGGAATATTTTTTCTTCATCATCAGTACCAATACAATATCTATAGAGCAATTTTCAAGACAATTAAATGAATTCACGAACAATACAATCAGAGTATCTAATCTCAACAATCAGTTTACTATTACCTTCCTAGATACAATAAGGGAGAACTTGAATATCAGTAATTAAACAACAAGTGAATTAAGTATAATATAATTGTGGCAATGATTAATGAGAAATTAGAACTATCTATATTCCAATTTACAAATGCAAAACTAAACTGGTTCCTTTCTTTCTAATGAAATTATCTAATTTTCATATTAATAACATATTCATTTTATATTCATTAGCTAAACATTTACGCTAACACTTTTACAAGCACACGTCTGCCAATCCAATTACGTGGAAGAATAATATGTCCACCGCTTCCAAACTTCTTCACTTCTAGATCTTTCAATATTTGTTCTCTTGGTTTAGGCTTATTTGAGTAATCTACCCGTCATTCCCTCTTGAGACTTAATATAGCAGAAATGATAATTAAATGATAGTCTATTTTATCTCAATATATAGTATGTTTTAGAGTTTACCACTTATGAATTTTAACCATATATTGATCAATGGAGATTATGTAACTTGATATAGGATTAATATCGTATTGCATAAGGGTATATGTTATTGTCCTTTCTCAGTTGTAGATCATAACAGAGATAGGAAATAATAATTATTAGAAGTTGTAGTGAATAAAACTTCGATGCAATATGTCTGCAGAAAAGCTATAGTCAAGTACAGTAGGAGGAATATATCCATTAAATTATTATTGGAACATTAACTATATGTGCAGAATATGTTGTGCTCTTTATTTATATACTTCCATCAAGAATATGTATAAAAATATGCGGACTAACACACTAACGAGTCCTATATCGCTAGTGATATATATATATATTATAATATTCAATATATAATTATGAATATAGTAAGAGAAGATGCATCCTTTAAAGATAAAGCTCTTGCTGCGCTTGGAGTATCTGTTATAGCTGACGCTTTAGATTATTTTGCAGCACCAATTTTTAGTGCGCCAATAGTTGGCGACATATTTGATTCATTTATAACTGGTTTGTTATATTCTATCACGAAAAGCAAACTATCAACTGCTATAAACATGGCCGAGTTCATACCATTCATCGGAGATTTTCTTCCTGTATACACATTATCCACACTCATGTGGATTTCAAAAGAATCTAAGAGGCGCAACAAAGAAGATTCTAGGAAATACGATGCACAATACAGTGAGACAAAAACACCCGTATTAAGGGCGAAGTTATTATCATCATCATCGCCATCATCGTTGCACATTCCTTTTTGGAAAAACATCAAACTGTTCCAGTTTCTCCTGCGGGATGCAGTACGCCGCTGACTAACAATATACTTCTGTCTCTATTTTTAGTGATGACGTTGTGCTATTGCGTAGGCGGATAAAATGAGGAGTAGGAGTGAGTATACTTCTAATCACTTTTGTTGACATACAGTATTTTAAAATTTCTTTTAACTGAATCAGAATTACTTCTTGCGATTTTGATATAGTAATATAGATCATAATGTGGAAGCAATGGTAGTAGTAATAGAATTAGTATTTCTATGTTTTAGCAATTCACCTTCTCTCACCTATCGTAACGAAAACCTTCATTTGACTTTTGCCCTAATATTTCATGTCTAGCAACTATACCAATAAGTTTACCGTCATCTACTTGAAAGACCGGTACCAATACAATTTCCTTTTCAACCATAATATCCATAATTTCTTCTATCGATGTATCTTTTTTATCATCGAAGGATTTGGAGTCATTATCTCTCGAGCTGTTATGTTATTTAGATTATGTTATTTAGATTATCATCAATTACAGGTACTCAATTAAAGTCCTCGAGAAGTAATCTAGCATTAACTTTGCTAGATGCTAAATCTGCAGCTTCAACATTTACTTGCATCAAGTCTTATTATTCATATTGCACAAAGCTGCCTTACATAAAATATCTACATACAGTTTATAATATCTTGACTTTAGAAGAGAAGAAAATATACTCTTCATTTGTTTTGTTGTAATATATCATGTTAACACTTTTAAGATACCATAACGTATTTTATACTGCAATGAAGCCGATAGAAGCACTATTTTGGTTGGGCACTGCAGGCCTCTTATATATAACCGCTAATAACATAGTAAAAAATGTCAAACGAGATATGATAAAAGGCTCTCCGGAGGCTCACAGCAGCCGTCGCCATTGCGTATGTTGGTAGGATTGTCTTCAAGTCTCAAACAATGAACGCCATCTTATACAAAGATTTCCTTTCCCTACAACGATTTTTATCTTGAGGGCAAACAAATAATCAGCTCTCAATTAACAAAGTATAGAATTGTTATAGGTTGATATCAACGAGCAGTATTAAAATTAGCTTTTTAAACTAAAATCAAAATGGTATAAATAATCAAAGATAAGACAATGGGAAAGGACTAACGGAATACCTCAATAAATCTATTGATTTGGTTTTAGATCGTAAGGATATAGCTATTTTCTAATACAATAAAAGCCAAGTGTACTTACTATGCCAACATCAATAGGTGAGATTATGACTCAAAAGTTAGAGACCATAGAGCCGT
>DASQYF010000399.1:0-2884 GCA_035639375.1 Nitrososphaeraceae archaeon | reverse complement strand
GGACGCGTTTGGTCTCGCTCGGAGGTTCCGGTACTTGTGTGTATGGCTAGACGTTGGAATGCATATGTCGTTACCAATTCGTAAGAACCACATGGGCAAGAGGTGGATACCATCGTCATGGTCGAGCGTGGCCAGGTTTGCGATAAGTGTCATCGAAAGGAGCTCATCGATCTCTGCGGAGCTGAGTATTGGAGGCCTGTCTGCAGCGGAATCAGAAGAGCGACTTGCCATATCCTCCTCCATTAACATTGCCGATCATATTCATAATCTGTGTTATACGTATGTTATTTTTTGCATATATGAATTAGGTAATTGGCATCCAAGAACAAGAATAGATAGAAAAAGAATATAATTCTAAAATAAAAGTGCTACTTAGGCAGATACTATTGTAATATACCAGTCAGAGTGCTTATGACCTTATTACTATATTTACTCCCAGGATTATAAAACTGGCTTTAGTATCCAATAAATCAGTTGCAATTCTGGATATAACGACGAGTCTATAAACATATGATTAACTGCAATACAAAATTGATTAGATGTGGCATTTAGATATAGCAAAGTCTACTGCTTGAAAATAAACATGGCAAACTTTATGTGGCTTATGATACTAATAATAAGTCGAGATCTTCAAGAATAATGAGAAGAGAAAAAGCAAGTGATACTCATCTTGATATAGATAATGGTACTATAGAAGGTAAAACTAAGGTTAAACCCTTGGCCAAAGTTGTGCAAAGAAAGAAAAAATTAAATTCTCCCATTCTCGTTGCAGGCTTTCCAGGGGCAGGGTTAGTGGGATCGATAAGTACTAGTTACATTATCAACAAACTTCATATGAATCAAATCGCATGTGTAGAATCTGAGTTCATAGTACCTGGTGTCATTTACGCTGAAGGAAAGCTGAGGCATCCATTTCGCTTGTATTCAAATGATGAAGGTAATGTTTGCGTACTTGTCTGTGAAGCACCAATAATGGCTCATGGTATGTATTCTGTTTTAGATACAGTTGTGAAATGGGCTCTAAATAATAAAGTGAAAGAAGTTTTGGTGTTAGATGGCATTGCCGTAGAAGGATTACCTGATTCAAAAAGAATGCCTATAATCTTGTCAAGTGATGGTAGAGCAGCGGATGCAGCAAATCTTATTCATGATGATAATAATAATATTAATAACAGCGACGTAACAAACAAAGAAGAAGACAATGATGATGGTGGTAGTAGTAATATTTATCCAACAACAGCTTTTATAGGGGGAATAGCTGGCGGAATTTTATCCTCCTGTTTATCAAATGGTATTGCTTCTAAAGCTTTACTCATATATGCAGCACGAGGAATACCCGATCCAGAAGGAGCAGCCATTCTAATAGAATCACTTAGTAAGATCACGAATAATGAAAGCCTGAAAATAGATACTCAACAACTTAGGAAACAAGGAGCAAGTCTAAAAATGAGAATGGAAAAGATAATTCAATCATTTGCTGAGCAACAACAAGAACAAGGACAACAAGGACAAAGTCCAGCCCGAAGCAGGGAAGGAGTGATGTACGGATAATGTTCATAGAAGCATTGAATAGATGGAGAGATATGCACTATCTTTAAGTTTTCCATCATGATTGAATCATATTGTACTTAAGATACTTTATTCAGTACAGATCTTGGATTCTCTGTTATTGTTATTGTTATTGCCTCCTTTTTGGGCACTATCTAATTTAGGATCCCTAACATTAATTGTTTAAGCAGAATACTTTTCTCCTCTTAGTCTCCTAATCCAGTTTGCAAGATTCTGAAGCAGCTGTCTCAAGAACTTACTGGTGTTTTCGTCAACTAGCTTACCGTTTGCATCGAACTTATCCTGTGCAAACGTGACTATGACTTCTGGCACGTTGACTGGATACATATTCAGAAATACAAACATCTGACGGAGATGATACTGAGCCCTAGCACCACCCAGCATTCCAATAGATGCACTGATGATCGCGACTGGTTTGCCATCGAAGGAATTATCACCGTATGGCCTTGATGCCCAATCGATTGCATTCTTTAACACCCCGGGTACTGAGAAGTTATACTCTGGAGTAGCAATGAGAATAGCATCTGATTCTTCCCTTATTTTCAATTTGAACTCTTTTACCTTTGTAGGCATATCGCTCTCAAGATTCTGATTAAATACAGGAATCCCAATAAGATCAAAAATTTCTAGAGTTACCTCCTCCGGCAGCAAATCTATCGCCGCGCGTAAAAGTGCCTTGTTATATGAACCTGCTCTCAGACTCCCTGCAAAACCAAGAATTTTCAACTTGTTTTCCAACTTGTATTCACTGATTAGATTGGATATGCAAGTTTCTTGCAATAAGAAGGTATATTCATTTTGTGATGTCTACATTCTCTCTAGTAACATGAATGCTACTTACAGTAAACATGTTAAGCTTTTTACTATCGGCGTCTATGCTATCTCTACTACGTAGTTTTATGATTATGGTAACAATATCGTAGTAGTAGTAATACGAAGAAGAAATGAAAATTTGTATGTGTTTGATAATTCCTGCCAACATAGATTTATTTATAGAAATCAGCCGACTAAGAGATGGCATTGCTAACAGCCAGATTTTGTAGGATTATTTGTAAAGAATAAAAGGTGAGAGATAAAGTTAAGGTCAAGGTTAGCCAGGTAGAAAAAGATTTACTACAATAACAGTTGATTTAAAAATGTCGATATAACCAATTTATTCAAACTATATTAAGATTATAAATAACAATAATAATATAGAAGTGTTTTTTTACTGATTCTTTTATGCGTGCATATGAATAGTGTGTATGTGTGTATTTGACATCATTAATTCTGCGATAGTTAATGTTGATATTCCCGTTAATATCTTGAAGATAGG
>DASQYF010000398.1:0-3823 GCA_035639375.1 Nitrososphaeraceae archaeon | reverse complement strand
CATATCTAGAGAACAATAGGGACATATGATATTTCTCAGATAAAAGGATATAATCATATAATGCTGGATATATTCAGAATTAGGTTTTCTTTATAAACGAGTCAAATGATAAATCCTTTCCTGACATGCCAAAGAAAGAAGCCTATTAATACAATTACAAGATGTCAAGATTAATTAGGTGGACGTGAATACGCGTCTACTACAATGACACGCACACGGACTTTTCTGACAATGATGGAAGGTGAGTTCCCGACTCTGATCAAGCAATAATACCAGTCGAATGATAGTATCCATCGATATTATTATCATTATTTTTTCTACGCTATAACTCATAACAAGTCATAATTTCATACTGACCATGAAACACATTTTGTATTATGTTTTTACATTAAATAATTGTGCTATTAGAATAATGCTCCTATTCACAGATTCAATCCATCATTAGATATAAAAATAATTACATCATACTTGCATAGTTTTTATGAAGCTTTGAAGAAATTAGGAAACAGATTTTATGATTATCGGAATAGATTATTGAAGCAATTAAATACTATCTTTATGAGCCCTTGCCAAGAGTTTTGCTACTCTAATAGGCTCTGGTATCGATCCTTGTAGCGTAAAAGCATTAAGTGTATTCAATGCTCCTTTTAACGACAAACCCCAGTATCGGATATAGAGCAATTTGTCAGTTTTTAATCTCACTTTGTCTCTGTTACCTAGTTTACGATACTGCTCAAGTTTCATCTCTGATTTTTCCAAGAAATGGTGTCTTATATGCTCTTCAAGACCCGCTGAATCTTCGAATGTAATTGCAATCACTGGAAGCCCTGTTATAGTATTTAGTTGTTTGCCGTCAATGATATTATACATACTGATAATGAGTCCATCTAACAATATACAATTAATATCATCTCTTTCCAAGGATCTAAACATACAATGAATGTTTTTCGTTGAATCGTCGCCTTTCAATGTAGAAGTGCCAAAGACTATTCCGTCTATTATCAGATCACGCCGCATTACAACTCCTCCAAGAGTTGATGTCAAATTAGATTTGTTGAAGCTTTCAGCGATTCCAAAGATTCGAATTCCTCTCTTTTCAGGATGAAAATGCCGAGGAAACCTACAGCATTTATTAATTGCTGTTTTCATCTTAGGAGTCCTCGAAATTAAACGACCGTATTAATGTAAAAGGATGGATAATAAGAATATTCCTAATCGTCATAGCAACAGACATCTTTAATTGCAATACCTTGTATTCTAGCGAGTTCTTTTTGATAAGGCTTTTTATTGAATGACTGCTTATTGAATGACTGCTTTACCGATTATTCTAGTTCCCAAACTATCAGGCTTTAAAACTACACATGTCTGTCTATGTAAATATACAATGGGTTTTTCAGGTATAATTTCAATCATTTGTCCAATTAATTTTATTTTTGCAGGTTTAATTTGTAATCCAATAGATATCAGATATATTTGATTTTCAGTAATATCATCTTTAGAAAAGGCACTCTTTGTGAATTTTGCGTAGACTTTCTCTGACGATACTTCTACTGTATTCTGGGGGCATATTATATCTCCTCTATTTATATTACTAGCATGCGTACCTTTTATTGCAAGCCCTACTCTTGCAGGACTCTGAGATTCTATTACGGTATTATCATGCATCTGTATTGATTTAACCACAACATCTTTTGCAATAGGCATAATTTTCAACTGATCATGCACTTTGACTGTTCCTCGTTTTATCATGCCGAGTATTACTGTTCCCACGCCCTTAACATCAAAAGCATGATCTATCTCAATCATAACAGGTCCTTCAGTATGTTTAGGTGTTAATTTGCGTATTTCTTGTTTTAATTGATCAATGTTTTCAAGAAACTTAAATTCAGCAATTGAGGTATATTTGATTAACATTTTTAATTTAATTTCATCGATTTCATGTGAATGCAAAATGAATCCATCCTTAAAATTAACATAATCCAAAGCAATAATTTCTTCTCCTAAATGTTTGTCAAGTTTTGTGACATTTAGTATAGCGTATTCTGCAATGTTTACGGCCTGCATTAGAGATTGAATTTTGTCTGGAAATTTGATTGGCAATGTCCAAGTAAAAATATAGTCTGATATTTTTCTGTCATAAATTTCGATATCTGTGGCAGCCGTGCCTTTCGTTCCTAATTCATGTGCAATACTGAAATCTCCAACAATAACGAAATTAATACTATTCAAATGTTTGTAAATGACACTGAAAAAATAAAACTGTTTACACAATCTATTACAGTAAATCCTGAAATTCCATATTTTGAACCAAAACAATGGAACATTAAGTTTCATAATAGGAAGGTGTTTTTAAACAATCAATAACACAGAGTTTTTCCATAATTATTGAAATTAGCTTTGATACCAACCCAGAATGTTAGATGCAAAGCCAGTTGCTCATATAATATATTTTACTTAGTACAATGTACTATAAATAATATATTGAGTATTCATTATCTAGCAGTCAACCAGAGTTCTTATATTTAGAAATAATAACCATAATTGATGTTGAATCTATCATATCTATATAAATACTCAATTGGTTTTAATCTGCTTATGGTAATCATATCCATGGATGCACAGTTAATGATAGACTTGCAGCTCTTACAACAATAGTAGTAACGACAAGTGGTTAGAAACAGTCTTTGAACAAGATCTAATAGGTTACGAAGGCTAGCTATGTTTTTTCTTCATTTTCTTCAGTATTGAGCATAAATATAAAACGTGACCCATGAAAGTCTTCTGTACCTTCCCTTTGCCATTTCACTTTATAAGATCGAGTGACCTGCTTTCCGATTATTTTTATAGTTTGGGGTAAACTTGAAAATAATGATTCGATCTTATTTGGGTCTTTGGTCATAAGCAAAGACCTCCGTCTTTTCATTAAATATTTTATTGCTACGTTTCTATGTACCTGTCCCTCAACTGGAATCTGCTCATTACCTATATCGATAGTAAATTGTCGTTTTCCCAACTATTAAGGATGAAAAGAAATTTGCTACAAAAGGTTTGCGGTGACAATATGCAACAAAGATTGATTAAATATAAAATAAGTCTGTAATAATTTGCTCAAAGATGTATGATGTCTCTGGATCTGTCTCTCCCTCTCTATCAGTGTAGATTAATTCTATGTATTACAATTTGACTAGTACGTTGAGCGGTATTGTTTTCTATTATATAATGAAACAATAATCTCTATATTTTAGGTAGCACAATAATTTTTATTGGAATATAAGGGAAAGAGAGCCCCGCGCTCAGCTCGCCGAGCGAGAAAGCCTTTGCAAGATAATTGGATAAAAGGACCAAGACAAGGCATTTGGATTAAATGCACCTATGGAAAATGTTCTTATGAATGGCAGTATTTTGGCGGCCATCAGTGGGCAGAATGTCCAATCTGTCACAGTTCAATGAAGGTATCTATTGCAAAAAGAAACTTTTTTCATAATAGCGATATAAAGAATTAGAAAGAATAAGAGCAAAAGTTTTAAGTGATAAAAAATGCATTCTCTCCCTCAGCCATTCTCATTTCTACTGAGTTATTATTTTTATCATGAATTATAAATAACACTTTTTTGATATTATGTTTTTTTGCTAGAGTTTGCATGTAAAAATTAGTTGTATAGATATCTGTAAACGAGTTTGATTCAATTAAAGTAAGATTAGATTCATACAGGCTTAATTTAATTGTATCATCGGACTTTTCTATCTTTATAATATTCATAGTTCCTCTGAAATCGTTAAAGACCTTTTTAAATACTCATATTATAATTCAAGAGGATATTAA
>DASQYF010000397.1:0-2041 GCA_035639375.1 Nitrososphaeraceae archaeon | reverse complement strand
TTTAATTTTCATAGTTGCTATCCCAGTAACTGATAATGTGCTATTGTTCTGTAGAGGTTGAGCATATCCATCAGGACTATCCGGTACATAGATCACCACTCCAAATACTAAAATACATATGCAAGCAGCAAGAACTTTAATTTCTATTTTCTTTAGATTATAATTCCTAAATGAAGACATAAATAATACATTTTATTCTTTAACCAATAGATAAAAACATTATGGACCAAAATTTGTTCAAAAATGTCCTAACTATCTATCTCATTCAATACGTAGCTGATAAAATAACGATTGTAAGTTAATCTTAAAAAGCGCAGACTTGTTAAAAGATTACTTGAGGTACAAAAAGAGAGAGATATATACCTATACACAATAAATGTGAAGAACAAATATTGACATAGGAGTGTTCGTTCTTCTATATGTCTATCTTTTTAAACAGAATAAAAAATTAATTATAAATGCTAACTAGTAGATCTCATGATTATCAAAATATAACTAATATTACCATTGACAATCCATTTCATTGTATGTATTCCATTATCTTCTCAAAGAGTAATGATTGTTCTTGTGCATCCTCTAAGGCATTATGAGTATGTGGCATATAATTTAGTCCAAGGATTCCTTTTATATCCTCCATTCTGGTTTTATGCCATCTATTATTAGTCTTTCCAATCCATACTGACTTTAAATCAATTCCAGCTATTCCAAATGGATTATATCCTAGGAACTTATGGAAATAATAGTTTACAAATGACCAATCAAATGTTATGGGCGAGGCAACAAATATAGCTTTTTTTCTGCCCGATACTTTACCAATCCAGTCAGAAAAGTTTAGCATGGCCTCTTTAGGCGGAGAACCATTGACTTTAAGAGAGTCTATAGAAAATCCGTTGATTTCTAAAGCTTCTTTTACAAACTTTCCTGAAATAGGTTGTATCTCAATATAAAAACAGGAATCGTTTTCACGCTCCCTTCCAATTACGCATGCTCCTATACTCAACATACTATATTCAGCAGGAATAGGCCCTGAGGATTCGATGTCAACAGAGATGTAAGTTACTGAACGAGATATATGATAAGGAGATGACAAATTTTTATTCAAGGTAATTTGCATTCATAGAATTATTATAAGCAATTATATCTATCTATTAAAAGAACCATGTGTTCTCTTTTCGTCTTGAGAGGCAGCAATTTCTTATCTTTTTGCGATCTAATCATCATATTTTTTGCTCTGAACAGATTCTAGATTTCTCAAGTAGTCTATCCTTTTGAATACAAATACTTGTATTGTTTCTTCAACGGGAGATGACTTTTAGAGATAAGAATAATTTTTACCAAGCTAGGACTGCAATCATCACATAAGGCTAAGACATACTGTTCTAGGAATCTTATGATAATATTATAGAAATTGTGAAACGAAACAAACCATAACAGTGTCAATTCTTTTCGCAATGGTAGCCGTAGATATATTCTCTCCAATAATTTATTACGTAACCCTCTTGTCAATATCTTTAGTATATCCCGCCAGCAACTTTGTGTGCTAAAATTTCTGTTCTACTTATTATAGATTATTGTATCACCGCGACAGGAGTTTGACCGTTATCCTTTTAGTTAGCTTATGATTAATTATCGCTAGATTGCTTGGACTAGTTCATAAAAAAAGTTAAAGATTATTATCTTGATAAAAAAAGAAGTGCATCTATTTGCCATATAACGCTATTCTACGAAAAGAAATCTGGAACATATTGTGATTAATTGATATTCTCATATGATCTTATTATTGTTCTAGCCGCTCTTTATCTTCATCATTCTCATAATTCAGTAGCTCATCAATATTTCTCGGTAGTTCCTTATATACTGCTCTTACTTCTTGGTCCACTTTGACAGTACGAGCCATTTTATTATATCTATTCCTGGTCATAGTAGAGATACTAGAAACGATAGCATACGTACAGTACTAGTAGTAGTAGTACTAGTAGTAGTAGTAGCAAATCCCTATCCAAACTTGGGACCTAATCTTTCAAATATATCACTCTATCAT
>DASQYF010000396.1:0-3614 GCA_035639375.1 Nitrososphaeraceae archaeon | reverse complement strand
TCTAAATAAGCTAATCCAGCTAAGAATAATCCTACTATTACAGCTACTATTTTAATCACTTTCTTCAATGCATCTTCAATTAGAACACCTAGAAAGAAACCACCACCCATAGTAACTCCAGCTGGTCCAAAACTCTCAATGCTAATAATTCAATGCTATTCCTTCAGGTTAGTTATCATCATATTCATACGTCTGTTGTAATGCAGTCCTGTATATCCTGACATTGACAGAGATGAAAATCCTGCTTATAGAATGAAAACTTATGATAGTATTAGTATTTCTGCGTACCTAAGCGTTGGTCGTTACCTTATAGAATTTCCTTTTGGAGATATATAGTCGAACAGGATTAGATTTGATATAGATTTGACTCGAGAAACTGCTACTGTAGCACCGCTAGTAGCAACGGATAATGCATTTGCCCACTTGAAAGTACACATTCAAGGAGCATTGAGTGTAGGCTTCTCACAGACAGAAGTTATTGAAATTATAATACGGATGGCAGTTTATGCTGGATTCCCTGCAGCACTTAATGGTTTATCAGCAGCAAAGGAAGTCTTTGATGAAAGGAATATGACAGGGAAAAGTTGACGCTAGCGAGAGATAATTGCTAATTCAGGCAAGTATTTCTCACATAGTTTTAACAAACATCTATTCTATTGGGATGGTATGAGCACAAAATATCCATTCTGGATTAAACAGCATTCGACTCTTTATCATGTTCTTCTTTCTTTGACATGGCCGCTTTCTCTTTCGACTGCTCTACAAACTTGATGGCGTCAATTACTATTGTAATAGTAGCATTTCATCTAGATTATTTCCATTCCCACAATTTATGCACATAACTACTTGACTCATGATGTACTTCATATTCGATCACTGCTACAAGGTTATTAAGAAAGGCTAGTTCTCTTGGAGAATTTGTTCTATAAAAGTGAGTCCCAGCATATCTTATTTTTCCTGACTTTGTATGTTTGCCTATTGAACGTCCTGTTACAGTAGCATGTTCGTTTCTATTCTTTGTCATTATCACACCTTTTCCTTCGCCGTAAATAGATCCATCATTTTTGTGCAGGCTATAATAAGTCCATATTTCTGTAACTTCTATGCCTTTGAACTTCCCACTACCAGAGATTGATACTTCTACTTTTGGACATTCTACATACATAACCCTCTGGCCTGTAACCATACCAGAGAGTTCTCCAATTTGCTCTCCTAACAAGATTAATCAATATCCTGTGCGAATGCATAGTTATATATATCAAAAAATTTGATCTGATGTGATACAACAGCTAGAAATAGATTCTAAGGAGATCACTTTAATTGGTTATTGTGAGGGGCAAATTATTGCTCCAAGAATTGGCTTTCTTACACAAAATCTGCAAAGTAAATTTGTTATTATATGTTGAGCAATTATATAGACAACTTATTTTCATTCTAGAACCTCTGCTAAATTATATCATATCACTCTGTCTTTCAACGTACTTTTACCCACAATATGACATACGAAGAAGGAATTTTCCACACATTTTGACACACCTATAGTCGAAAGTGCAAAAGTTCGTGTACCTGGATCTACTCTGTCTACCTAAGACTTTATAGCTTTCATCATATCATTTACTTATGGTAGGATGGATGTCAATAATAATCATCATAATCACCATCTAAAGAACAACAGATTGTCAAAAGTAATCTCTATAAAACTATCGATAGAGGATTGCAATGCATTTCTTAAACCGACCAAGCTTGAATATGAAACTGGATTGATCAAAGAACAAAGTCCATTAGAATTACTAAGATTCACAATAGGCCGTCTATTAATCCAACTTCGTAACAACCGAATATATCATTTATCACTACTACTACAACAACAACTCCAACAACATAAAGCTCCAAATAATGAGTAACAGGATTACAATGAAGTCACTTTACAACGCTTGTACATCTGGTAATGAACATGAAGTTCTTGTTACCTCTCAGAGAAAAAATTTAAATTCTCAGAAGCCGATCGCATAGCCATTATGATACTATTGATCGAAACAAATTAGCTAAATCATAATGATGATTGTGTAATGAAGTGATCTTCAAAACCTCTATAACGCAAGATTTCTTTGGACAGGTAATGAATATCATATTTACATTATTTTAAATACAATACTACTTGAATTAGTAACAGATTTAGCAGAATTATGATACAAGCCATCAGAAGAATTTCTTAAATTTGCTGAATTCATATTTATTAATAGGAGGAAAGACTCCTGCCATAATCCTTCATTTAAATCGCGTTTACTTAGAATACTATATACATTAAATTCAAAATGTATTGATTCAATGAATGGCAACTATATCAAAGATCCTGAAGTAAAAAATATACAAGAATTTGATAGTTTAACAATTCCAACTATCAACAATGAATTGTTAAGAAATTTTGGTTATATTTAGCGGATAAAGATATTATTCTACTAAACTTGAATCAACAAGGAAAAGATACAATCCAATCAATAAATGTATTATTATCTTTTGAGGAGTCTTACTCTTTATAATTAAAGATTGGATTGTAAAATGTAACAGCATAGAGATGTTAAAACCTTCAATTGAGTATTTTGATAGTAAAATAAAATCAGCAATTAATAATTCTATACAAAGCAGAATACCTCCAATATTACAAGCAAATATAGAGAAGAAATATCCAGATTAGCATAGGCAGCTTAAAGAACAAAGATGCACTTGGGTGAAGCCATGAAGGCTTTACAAGCTGGCGATATTGAAGGGGCAAAGACACATACACAGGTTGCTATAGATAATCTATAATTACAGTATCAGGAGAATACAGAAAGAAACAAAGAAAACAGCAAACAAGGAAATGAAAACTAATTTTATCTTTTGATAAGCAAGCTGATACTTGCCATAAAGCAATGAGATAAAAAAGAACTGATGTGATCGTCATAATCAACCTTTTTGATTTTTTTGTTTACCTAACCGCATTACGACATTCTTCTGCTCTTCTTCTACATGCAGACATTGCAATGGATATTATCACAGTCATAACTTTTAGAAGCAGCTTTAATAAGCTTGGTGTATAGAAGTGATTGGAGTATTAAGAAGTATAAAATTGTACATCGTATTAACGATAGATAAGATGAGTTGTAATTACGCTCATAAGAAGAGATAACCATAATAGAAATAAAGAAAATGAAAGTAGTAATAGGAACAAGGATGCAAATCAAACTACAAAGGGATTTCATGGTACTGAAGATTCAACTAAAGCACTTGTAGAATTTGTATCTAGAGCAAAACAAAGAATAGATTCTGTTATAGATTCTACAGCACCATCTGTCATTATTGGAACTGAATCTATAAGAAAAGAAAGATTTTCAGCTGCTAAAGATAGAGGTGTGAAGTTTAGATATGTTACTGAAATTACAAAAGATAATATCTCTTATTGTAAAGAGATGTTAAAATTCGCTGAGATTCGCCATTTAGATGGAGTTAAAGGCAACTTTGAAGTCAGTGATGAGAAAGAATATGTGGGTACCGCTAATTTGAAAGAACCAGAAGAACAAAAAGAACAATCAATACCTCAACTTATCCATAGTGACGTTAAAGAAGTTGTAGAA
>DASQYF010000395.1:0-2348 GCA_035639375.1 Nitrososphaeraceae archaeon | reverse complement strand
AATTATATACGGTCATAATTATATAGTAAAGATTGAGCAACATCGTTATTTCTTCCGTTAGATGAAGGCACAATCACAGGCAATCTCCGCAATTATGATATTGAACCTATTTGACCTATAATTAAGAGGTCAAATTTATCTCATAATTTGGAATCAATCTTTATGAAAATTCTCTAAAATTATTAAATTATATCTTGTCTTTCGAATAATGTTAGAGAGATAATAATAATAATAATAATATTGCCGTGATAGAATAGAATATTGAGCAAAAGTGTATTTCAATAGTTTATGATTTCTACTAATAGACAGCATCAACTAATACGAGAATAGGAAAAAAAGAAATGAATAAAATTCTCTAATAACAAAATATTGAAATAATCCTTCTTTATACAACAAAAAAAGACTGCGACTGGATATAGCTATCTAGTAATCAAAAATAAAACATAATTTTATCCTTTTTTACACACAAGAATTAAATCGGGATACTTTACAATAATAGCCTATGGCAAACTCGGAGACTCTTGGATCCGTAAGTTATGAGTGTATGCGATGTGGAACAGCAGTATCAGTTGAAGAGCTATCAAGATTACCTGAAATAAAGTGTATTTGCGGATTTCGTGTTTTTCGAAAATCTAGGCAGCCGATCGTAAAACAGCTCAAAGCTATTTGATATTTGATAATTTTAGAAGCGCTTTTATGATTACAGATATTATATTCGTTTACTGAAAGATTCTTATAACTTGCTCATAAACAGATATATATGAAAATCCGGTGTCCAGATTGCAAAGAGGCGGCCGATCTATCGGATGATTTTAATTCTGTTAAATGTTCCAAGTGCTCTTTTGATATGAGTTATGGCGAATATGTAAAATATGTTGCTTATAAAGACACGAGATATCGTGATATACTAAGTGATTACAAGCTATAACAAAAATTTTTTACTTTCTCTGTTTTGAATCACAAGAAGAAATCTATGAACTATTTCAACGTGTATTTTCATCTTCAATTAAAGTTTTAAAATTGGCCAATCTCCTAGCACTATTAACTATACAATAGTACACAGATCTATTAAATTAAGTTTAATACACATCCAAGTTCATATCTATTTATTCAAGAGATTATAAATAGCATCTGAGATATATCATAAAATTATCTTCGTTCAGTTACTCCATTGGTGTCATCATCTAGATCTTCATCCAAATCATCTTCGAAGTCATCCTCAACTATATCATCTATATCACTTTCTTCAGACATATAAAATCATCAGAGAATACATTCGTATAAACATTTTTTGCCGAGCCTATTAACACCAATTTTTCAACCATACAAATGATGACTCTTTTCGCGGCATCAATCCAATTGACTGAGAATTAAAAAATTTAAACAACAAAAGAAATGGCAGGCAATGCATCTTTCTTGAAAAACTATAATGCACTATCGTTACTTTCTTTGCTTCCAATATCATATGCCTCAGCAGCATCATAGACAAAAATTTTGCCGTCCGAAGTTGATCCTGTACTTATCTTCTTTAGCAGATCCTCGATAATTACTTTAGAGAGAGAGTCTTTAACTAGTACCTCTATCTTTGTGCGGGAACCAAATTCTGGAACATATCTCATTACACCTCTGCCCACAGCGACTGGCTCTTGCTTTGCTCGACCTCTACCCTTGATATCATAAAACGTGATGCCACCCACCTTATGCTTATGAAGGATATCATTTACTTCTGAAAGTTTTTCATGGGGAATAATAATGTCTAATCTTTTCAATATATGAAATTTTGATAAACAGAAAGTAATAAGCTTTTATTATTCTTGGTAATTTAATTCGTATATCGGTTTTCGTCTAGAGAAACCAAATAGATATTCATTCTCAAATCAGTCAGAGAAGTTAATTATCAAGTAATAAAAAAGCTGCTGTGCATTATAGAGGCTTGATTGCTTTGATTCTAAGGCTGTAATGTATGCAGTTAAAAATAATGCCCACCATGACTAGTATTTAGGATTATAATGAATATAGGATACATAGATCTCCATTAGCATCTTCTCATCGCATTTTAGATTAGTGGATTACATCAGTTAAGATAACTCTTGTCACTGGGAGTTTATCTACTATAAATAGATCCCTTGAAATAAATGCATAAACAGTAGCATATTGCTATGTGTGCTTAATTGCATTACTCTAATGAATAAAAGAGATTCACTAGTTTGCCCTCATTGTAGCAATCAATATAACGACAAAGAATTGTTGTCAAAGCATGTAAAGGTAATTCATTCTGATACTCAATAGAATTTTAATGATGTTTTTATTCATTCTGTGATAGTCTCACTTACTACTGAATTCTCTTC
>DASQYF010000394.1:0-10010 GCA_035639375.1 Nitrososphaeraceae archaeon | reverse complement strand
TTTGTAGGATTTTATATTCAGTTAAAATAAAATCTTAAGAAAATTACGATCTATTGATATAACATAAGTTGAAAATTGAAATTATGTGGTAAAATACCTTTATTAATAACAATAATAAAAATAATAGTAATATTTGACCATCAATGCTCAATTCTCATTTCTCCTAATGATATATACACATGATAAAGAGATAGATATTTTCGTTTGCGATTAGGACATAGGTATATGTTATTATAGCAGCTGAAACGGCTGAGAGAAAGTTTGGTTATCTTGTTCTGATATTGAGTTGGCGTTTGACGTTTCAACACTCATAACGAGGCAGGTAACATTTAGATTCTTGCTATCAATGGATGATGCAATGCCCCTAATCACATTTTTTATGTCTCGTATGCTATCAGTTCTATTTAGAAGATTTGAAACTCAATATAAAGGCTATTTGAAAGGAATAGGAATGTTGCTAAAAATTGGATTCAAACGCTTGTAGTTTCTCTCTCTATTCAAGCGTGCCATCATTGTCATATTTTTGCTCAACGCATATTGTGAATCCAACGTGTGCACAGTCGTCCGTATGACATGTCTTACATTGTGGTATTCCAGCATGCGTTTGAACAATTACATCATCGGCAAGATTATTATCATATAGTATGGCATACTTATTGTTAACAAATTCTTTTAAAATAATGGGATTATTTGTAGATTGTTTCTCTTCAGAACTTAACCAGTGCATAAACGCTGTAGTACCTTGATCTAACGAATTACAGGGGAGTATTAGTTTAGAATTATTACGATTTCTTTTTATTTTTGCTATTTTGTTTTTACCAAACAACTTTTATCTGATCTTTTTGAAGCTGATCGGGCTTTTCGTCGATCAACCTTCATCTAACCCCCTAATAAATATATCACTAATTAGGAAATAAAATGCATCTTCTTCTGCTACATTGTTAGCTAAATATAGATATATATACAATTCAGGTGACGCCTTATTTGAAACTAGCAAATAAACTATTCTTTATATTCCTATATTTTTTCTTGCGATCCATCTCTTTGAGACATAGTGATTATGAACCTTTGACAAAAGTAATCTCAATCATGTGTTGAGAAATTAAGACGTTACCTGCTACGTCATCACCATTGCTTGTAATCTACTACTGAATATATTTAGTGTGGTCTCAGCTCCAATTATACACGTAAATACTGTATGGAACCGGCGTGTGCTTTGTTGTATGGTAATAGGTAGCCTTTTGATACTAATGATAAATATTAGATCTATGGCTTTTGCCTCTGTTGTCTTTGGGAATGAGACATCTTCTGTCATTACTCAATCGTGTTGAAAGGTTTTGTAATCGAAGATACTTGCCATCAAAACTAAACGATCCTATAATATGAGAATAAATTATTTATTTTATACACCTTGAGTTTCCTGATATTGTTAAGTAACTTATCCGGTCTATGAGAGACGCTTCTTCAACAGGTTTGCAGCTTCTGTTTTCTGATTTAGAATCTATTCTATTCTGCTCTGCTAACGTCATAACGTGCCTTTCATAGCAGTAATTATTTTTGTCTTCTGATATCAATGGATTATAATAATTTTTTAATTAGTTCAAATATTATGTTTTTCTATCATATGTAGTTGAGCTCCATACTATTCTTATTGTGCTTTATCATATTGTTTTCTTCATTTTCTAGCGTACGTATTCTATATTTTGTGTACGCGGCGGCCGCAACAGGAGAAGAAACAGAAGAAGAAGAACAGGCGTCTAGTAAAATTGGTCCATTTGATTTTGCGGCTAATACTTATCGCTATTTTGTAAAACAGTTAAAGAATTTTGAATTCACAGTTGACCTTGATGCAAATCAAATTTTTCCAAATGAGGAAATAAAGCAAGATATAGTTAGCAAATACAAGCCGGCTGAATACAATATTACCAATTTAAAGTATAAGTTATTAGGTTTTAATATCATTGCTTCAGATATCAAAATTCATGTCGATCCGACAAAAATAGACATAACAAAGACGAGAATCGATATTCCTGTGATGTTAGCAAAGAATGTCAAAGTAAGCAATGGAGTAATTAACTTATCTTTTAATGAAATTGACCTTGGATCAATTTATGCTATTTATGATAGAAATTCAGATAAAATGACAGTTCATGTTCCTATCAGTATTGCATACAGGTATCTTCAACAATGATGAGAATCTCAATACTAATAGTTGTTATGTTCATTTTATGCATAAAGATTTGTATTTAAAAATCAATAACTAGACAAACTGTTAATTAAATAACCGAATCAAAATATGATGTAAATAGTAGCAGTAAATTGGAAAGTTACATATTTACATTCTTAAATTCTGAGCTAGCTTTTCTGCAATTAAATTTAGCAATTTTTCTCTATTAGGGCTTGAATTTGTCAAAATAATTTCTGTGAATCCCAAATCAGTATATTTCTTCAATTTCTTATTCCCTCCTCTGCATTTGTAATTACTAGTAACATCTTTTCTAATGTATCATCGCCAATGACCTTGCCATTCTCTTCCATTATCCTTGGATCGTGTACTTCTACTTCAAAGAACACTTTTATCATGGCGCCTCTCCAAAATCTAATTGATTGTATTGCCTTTTATTTATCCTCATCATATGAAGCAGGAATGAAATGTATTTTTTCTATAGAATCATAATCTTTTCCTGATATTTTTACGCCCTTTTAACTGCAGATAATAATTTATCTTTTATAAATTCGATATTAAGTTCGTTGCTAACAAATTCGTCGCCTTCTTCCCCGGCTAGTTGGGCAGACAGCGGTCGAAGCCCAGCAATATATAATGGAATTGGCCTATTAGGTTTATTGTAAAGATTATACTCCTTTACCCAAAAATATTGCCCTTTGAAAGAAAGTCACCCAACTTTCAGTCCATAATTTTTGAATAAATGTATTGCTTCTTTTAATCTTTGAAATCTTTCAATATTATATTAGATGGCCAGGGATCACCAGCTGGTACCTCATTAAGCGCTTCACCTCTCCCGATTCTCAGAAATACTCTGTTTTTAAACATAAAAGCTAATGTGGCAAATACTTGTGCTACCATAGCTAGATGATATCTCAATATGGGAGATGTTACCCGGTGCCTACAATTATTTTACTAGTCTTGGCTAGAGCAGCTCCAATCCAAGGCCAAGCAGCACCTCCAGAAGAACCAGTATGCCACCAAGGCATGTAATGATCGCTACACAGCACTTTTCAAACGCGCTTTTAATCCATTCTTATAACATCGTTTAACAGATTCACAGGATTAGCTTGTTCATGAGCTGCTTGCTTCAATACTGATTCTTACCATTAACACACTTATTCTCATTGCCTTATCTATCTATATATTATAAGATAATTGCAAGACTAGGATAAAGCAATCTTATCGAAACGCAGTATTGTCATGATTTAGCTAATCGTAATATGATGAACTTCTATTGCTATTTTTTCAAAAGACGACTAATCAAATAGTTATTTAATGCCTTTTCATTAACGTTTGCAGCCACCAAAATATTATTAGAAGAACCATTATCTTCAATAAACTGTGAATGTCCACGCATTTTACCATTCAAACTTACTTTAATGTGTCCTTTTTTTAATTCAAATAAAGATGGTTTTTCTAACATTGCTACAGCAAAAACATCATGCAAATGACAAATTTTACGTGTCGAAATAGCGAAATCTAGTAATGTAGCTATTATTTTTATTCGTGACGTTGTACATTTAATATTTTTTATCTTTCTGATCAATTCTGGTCCCACTGCGCACAAAGGATTAGTAGTAACATCTAATCCAACGAACTTTCGATTTACATTTACATTTTGATTAATTACTATTTTTGCTGCTTCTGGATCACAATAAAAGTTAAAATCTGCATACTTGGTAAAGCTACCAAAAATTATATTATGTGATCTAAATGCGCCTCCCATGATAGAAATTTCTCCCAGGTTCTTCATTATAGAGTAAGAGTTCTTATTCATGAACAGCCTTGCAATATTAGTTAGAGGTCCAGTTGCAATTATTGAAACTTCCCGTTTTCTATAATTCTTTAAAGTAAGTTCGATAAAATCAGATAATTGTACTTTTGAAAGTATTTTTTTATCTTTTGGCAATTCTAACTGCAATCCTCCAAGGCCTCCTTTACCATGGAAATGTTCAGGACGTACTATTCTTCTTTTGATAATAGGTTTTGTTGCTCCCTGTAAAACGGGGATATTCGACTTGCCTAAAGCATGTAATATTCGTAGAGTATTAAGTGCGCCAGATCCTGAATCAATATTTCCATTTACGGTGGATATTCCTAAAACTTCAATATCTATAGATTGTAATGCTACGATAATGGCTATTGCATCATCTACTCCAGGGTCAACGTCCAGTATAACTTTGTGACTAACCATTATTGCTTATATATTACAAAATGTCTAATCTCACGTATTTTTACTTTTTATATTTACTTTGGTATTTAGGTTCCTTTATAGAATCCGTAAACATATTGATATTATAGTAGAGAGATTTATAAAACAGTTCTAGTTTAAATTAGTAAGATACACAGTATTACATTGAAGTTCAGATTTGCAAAAAAATCAGACAAAGAAGTAATTTTAAAATTCTGCATTAATACATTTGATTGGGGAGATTATATAGACCAAGTTTGGGAAATATGGTTTTCTGAATCAAACGGAGCTTTATTCGTGGCAGAGAATGGAAAAAGTAATAACAAAGGATCTGCAATAGCATTTTCACATGCCTCTTTGTGTCCTTACAGAAGAAACGTATGGCTTGAGGGCATTAGAGTAAATCCAGATTACAGACAAAGATCTATTGCAACAGAATTAATAAGAAAAATGTTGTTGTATGGAAAACGACAAGGAGCAAGAGAAGCATCTGCAATTGTAGCCGTCAATAATCTTCCCTCACAATTAATGATGAAGAAAAGCGGCTTTAACGTGATATCTAAATGGATCTACTATAGTGTTGATAAAGCTCAAGAATTTAGAAGTGTAAATGCTAGAATAGCTACCTTTAATGACATGAAAAAAGTAACGAATTATTTAAAACAATCACAAATCTATAAATCATCGGGAAAACGCTATGTCAATTCATGGCGATGGTATCCATTTGATTCTAAGACTTTATCAAATATCATTAAAAACCAAAAATTGGTTATAGCAGGAAATGATATTATCGAAGGAATGGCAATTATCAACCGAGATGGATATTGGAATAAGAACAATGTCTTCCAAATAGTTTATCTTGACTCTGATAGTGTTTCTTCACTATATGATCTGATAAGCTTTGTTATAACGTTAGTACATTCATCTCATGACAGGTATAAGAGGATACAAATATTCAGTCTTCAAACAAGACAGATATCATCAGTTATGGAAGACTTAAATTCAGTCAACTCAGAAGAATTTTTACTTTATAGAAAGAAAATCTAATCCCTTTATAATGGCGTTCTGCTAGCAGCAATGGATCTGAATGGAAGAAAGATAAACGTAGCAGAACACCATAGATACTGGTACTATTACGCTATTTTATTTGAAGTTGTTATCACTTGAGAATGCTTAAGGAACCCACTAATATTCTGTTCTTGAAGAATTTGGATTAGTTGGATACGCCTAATTGCATTTTAGATTGCTATGCATTCAGAATGTGATGCTAGTGAATATAATACTAATGAATGTATTATAAATAATAGAATAAGATGCTTAAACTAATATAAAATTTGTCTAAACCTTTAAATTGCATAGTCAAAATTGTCTTATTATAGAGCATGGCAGATATTATATCATGGGATAAAGCCATTGACAAAAAGGTGAAGTCAAGTGATAACCAAGATATAGGCAAAGTTCAAAGCATTACAAAGGAATACATTCAGACAAAAGAAGGAACAGTATCAAAAAAATATTATTTTATTCCCAAGTATTATTTTCAAGGATATGACGGTGATAGTTTATGGGTTTCATTAACCAAAGATGAAATAAAAGCTAAATTTGAAAAAGAAAAGGAACCTGAACCTGCTGAGTTAGAAACACCCGAGTATGCAGAGAGGAGGACAACAATAACTAAACAGTATCCTGATTTTGATAACAATATTCCACAATATGCTTCTACTACTTCTGCTGCTACTTCCACCGCTACTACTGCTACATCGCCTACAACCCACTCGTCTGTTGATGCAGAAGACAGTGTTGGTATGCCTTGGGAAAAAATTCTTGATAAAAAAGTCAAATCAAGTGACGACGAGGATTTGGGTAAGGTGCAAAGTGTTGCTACTAACTACATTGAAGCACAGGAAGGCCATGTAAGCAAGAAACGCTACTACATACCTAAACATTATATGCAAGGATTTGATGGTGAGAATTTACATGCGGCATTGACTAAGGATGAAATAAAAAGTCGTTATGAAAGAGATTCTCCTCCATCAGAATCAGAATTTCTGAATCAACTGAAAACTGAACAAAAGGGTCGAGAGGAGTTTGCTACTCCAAGGTCTGTTGAGGGAATACCATTGATGGCTAAGGAGCCAGGACTTGAACTCCGTGGAGATTATTCTGGCACTTCATTAAATATTCCTTGGGAGGAGGTTATTCACAAGCATGTACTTACAAGTGATAGCGTTGATATAGGTGAGGTCGACAGAGTAGGAAATGAATTTATCGTAGTTAGAGAAGGGGTGGTAAAGATTCATATCTACTACATTCCAAAAGTTTACATCAACAATTATGATGGTAGTACTCTGTGGATAAATGCGGCCAGTGGATTAGTAAGTGCTAAATTTGAAAGAGACACTGAACCTACACGAGAAGAAATTAGAAGGCTTGCTGACGAGGCAAAATCCAAGGCCAGCTCTACGGAGAAAATTTGAAAGCTGATAAAAAATTAAAATAAATCATAGAAGCTTGCCTAGATTTATGATGACGACGTTATCTCAGACCATAAAAAGCGATGTTGTCGCCAAACTGATATATCTAGATGCGTAGTACAAGGAATACCTGAAGCTATGGTGTACTAAATCCATGACTGAACTAGTTTACTATCCATTGAATAACAATTGGAATACGACTTTTTGTGCTTATGTTTAGGACATTCAAAAATTTATCGGTATTCTTTGACAATGCGATAATAATAATTGATAAATTTACGAGAACTGTTTGATTGTGATATTTAATTTTGTCTATATTAACAACAGTTTTGATATTTACCTTTGGAAAATCAATTGATCTTTTCTATAATTGATATATGTCTAGGGTTATAATTATAGTTCATTACTATAGGCTTTAATCTCCTATTGAGTAAGATCAATAATGCTTTTTCTGATAATCAATTTTGCCTCTGGCGAAATATTGTACTGCTCCAGTACTTTGGTAGGTTCCTTAACAAGTACGTTTCTAAATTCTGGCTCACTAGCAGCTTTTAGCAGAATTTCGCTAATGACCTCAGCGTCCTTCTGTCGATTATCCAACTAATAAAACATTTACAAAATCTACTATATA
Source organism: Nitrososphaeraceae archaeon (assembly GCA_035639375.1). GTDB lineage: Archaea > Thermoproteota > Nitrososphaeria > Nitrososphaerales > Nitrososphaeraceae > JAJNBK01. The sequence continues at coordinate 2,487 of DASQYF010000394.1, read as the reverse complement.
ATCCTAATGTATAATTCGGAAACTTGATATGAACTAATTTATGGTTTTTATTCATGACTATAGAGCGGTTGGATCTTCAATCGAGACAGAAGTGGAGCGTTAATGGTACATCCAGAATAACGCCTGCTCAAGAAACATTGAAGAGAGTAACTTTCATATCGCAAAAGATAGGAGTCACCAGACTTGCTGATATCACTAATATGGATATACTAGGGATTCCGAATTATTCTGCGGTTCTGCCTGGGACAGAAGATTACATATGGGTTTATAGTGGCAAAGGACCTACTAAGGCTCATGCTATGGCTAGTGCTTTAATGGAGTCTATAGAGCGATATTCCTCGCTTCCCAGCGGAGGCCCAAAAAATTTTATCCAAGGCAGCTATGACCAATTATCAAAGTCATTTAATGTTCTTCATCCAGACGAAATCGTAGAACCACTAAGATTTCAATATAATAACGAGATGTCGATGGATTTTCTCAGTGGTTTTGATCTATTTTCAGAAGAACCGATATTGGTTCCGGCTTCAGTGGCATTATTTCGTTATTCTCCTGTCCCTCCTTTTGTTGATCCGTTTGCATTTCATCATACAAATGGACTTGCATCTGGTAACGTAATGGAGGAAGCGATTTGTCATTCATTATGTGAAGTAATAGAGCGGGACGCAACGAGTTTAGCCGAATTACGTGCCAGTGCTATCCCATTTCATTTTTTACGACACATTACAAATGCACTGAGGGAAAAGGGCTATGCATTAAACTCTATTCCTACAGATAAATACGTAGACGATCCCAGTATATTCTCTGATGTAGATATTTCACAAGTTGAATTTCAACCAGTTAAGGCTTTAGGTGAGAAATTTTTACAAGCGAAAATTCCTTTGATTATTAAGGATATTACATCAGACATTGGAATTCCTACATTTAATGCTAGTAGTATAGAATGGATAAGTCATGATTACGGTTATCTTGCCGAAGGTCATGGTACCCATCCTGATGCACGTGTTGCATTAATGCGTGCTATAACAGAGGTATCACAAACTAGAGCAGCTAACATTCAAGGAGCAAGAGATGATCTCAGAAAAATCAGATACGGACAAAACAATACAGATGACAAACGCGCATGGCAGTTTATGCCGTCAAGTAAAAAAGTAAAGTTTTCAGAGGTCACGTCTTATTTTAACCAAGATATTCTCAATGATATCAAGCTAATTTTAGAACATCTAAAACAGACTGGATTAAACAGAGCCATCATCGTAAATTTGACTAATGATAGCATTGGAATACCTGTTGTACGGGCCATAGTACCTGGTCTTGAGACTTTCAAAATTACAAAATCTGTCATGGGTTGGCGAGCAAGAAGGTACTTTAAAAAATGAAAAAGCCAATAATATTTTTGGGTCCTAGCCTAAGCCACGAGAAGGCAAGAAAAATCTTCCAAGCAGATTTTAGAGGACCTGCAAAAAAAGGCGATCTCCTGAGAGCATCAGGTGATATAGATGATAGTACCATCGTCTGTCTAGTAGATGCATTATTTCTCCAGGATTATCCACCTTCTCCAATAGAAGTATATCAATTGATGTTAAATAAAAATATCAAACTATATGGAGCGGCAAGTCTTGGCGCATTGCGCGCAGTAGAGCTTGAAAAATTTGGAATGATTGGAATGGGAAAAATTTTTGAACTTTACAAGAAAGGCAAACTAACTGCTGATGATGAAATAGCAGTTACCTTCGTAGAAGGCGAGCACCAACTCCAGTCTGAGGCAATGATCGATATTCGATTTAATTTGTTTCTCGCACACAGAATGGGAATAATTAATGAAATCACAAAAAAAACAATAGCTAAAGTTGCCAAAGACATCTATTTTCCATACAGGAATTATACCGATATCCTTGACCAAACACAAAAGCAATATCCTGCGATATCCAAGGATTTGAAATCATTTCGCACTTATATTATCAAAAACAGACAAAGTCTTAAGGAGCGCGATACGATAAAACTAATTAATTATGTAAAGCAGCTTCTAACAGAATCTGATCGTAACGAATTTAGATAAATAAGAGTTTACAATGAGAAATAATGCTCAGCTTGTCCTCTGTAGAAGGGCACAGTTCTGATTTTGCTTATGACAAGTAGGAGATATATGACATAATACTTATTCAGGAATGGTTATTCTAAGTTTTAGGAAATTAAAAATACTTTGCATGACATATACTAGAATGCAATGACCAAGTCGTGGCCAGCTTTGATTTAAGGAGCAAAACAATAATTATATATTAATGCAAATCTTTATCATTAATCTGAAGGGTTCTGAAATATCGTTTCTCTAATATTTTAGTTATAAAGTCTGAGGCAGTTACGCGCAGATGTTCTAAGGATCATTAGTCATGACATTAGTATAATTAGACCAGGTCCGGCTAGGAAGAGAATGATGGTAATTGAAAGGTCAACGATGATAATAATAAAAATAATAAAACAAAATCACAT
>DASQYF010000393.1:0-6575 GCA_035639375.1 Nitrososphaeraceae archaeon | reverse complement strand
TATTTATAGCAGTAATAAAAAATATTGAACTATTTATGATATCAATTAAAAAGATTGTAAAAAAGTTATGAAAGGGATGTGTGTGTGCGATTATTAGAAAATATTGTTACGCTTTCATAACTCTATTATAAAGCAGTAGTCAAGTACTGAACTGATATTATCTTCTTTTTTTGGTGCTATTATTATTATTATTATTATTTTCTTCCACTACGAGTTTTTATTGCATGGCAATTAGGGCACAACGTATCTACTCTATATTCTATCAATCTTCTATAGTCGTTGATAATCAATAATAATACATCTTTGATATAATTAAAACTTTAGAAAATATCCTGTAGCAAATTCTGCCATAATGAAAATAATAACAAACTGCATAGCTGCTTGAATAATAACCACTTTGACATACATTTTCATAAGTTTCTGAATCCTTGACATATCAGGCTGGTTTTTTCTCAGTTCAAAATATATGCGAAGATTTGTAGGCAAGAGAATACCTAATCCTTGAATAAACATGACCGAAACAATTACTAATACTGCAGAAATCCAATAAACAACTGGTGGGTTTAGGGTGATCAAACCCATTTTAGAAGCAAGAAAGTAACCAGCAGTTGTTGTAACAGCAGCAACAGTTGGCATATAAAACACCATCTTTGGCATAAGCCAAGAAATAACTTCTTTACGTGTTGATAGACTTACATTTCTGAGTACTGGACCTAGTAACAAGCCCATAAATATGTCAGTCCCAGTCCAAAGTATAGCCGTAAATATATGAACATAATTTAATATGAGCAAATTAGCACTAAGAATCGCAACTATGACTGCACCAATTGGTATAACAACCCAAAGATTTGATCGTATAGAAATCCTCGGAGGTTGTTGTTGTATGGCACTATTTACCATTGTTCTTTGATACTGAAGTAAATATTACTACTATAAAAAATTCTATATGTGTGATTATATGTGTTTTGATGCGGTATACAACATACTCCTTTACTCAAAATGAACGCTTACAAAATATATATCTTATACAATGAGCAGAATAATTTTTTGATTAAAAAAATTAAAATAAAAAGCAGATCTTGCACACAATATTGCTTGGTGCAATTTTGTTCTTAGACCATTTCTAATAGTGTTCCATGTTTTTCTAACTATTTCTTTGGATATTTCCTCTCTAATTCCGCAAGTAGTTGTTTTGCATTCTCTGGATCTATTCTTTTAATTAATATATCTAGCTTATCCTCCAATCTATCACTTTCTGATTTAGATTGTGGCGATGCTACAGCCCAAAGAATTGATAAACCGCCTACTTGCCATGCTAGTTGCAAGAACTCAGATTGCCAGTTTTCCATGGTATCTCTTAATGTCATGTTTACATAATCTCCAAACTGGACTGATTGATTATGTTCTTTTTGGTCTTGAATATATGCAAACCATGCATATATCCAGTGTACAGATAAAGTTATTATAAAGAATCCAAGAGTAACCCAGAGGAAGCCCTGTTTACTTTTCATATGCTAAAGCAGAAACGTTTTATGCATTATATCTTTGCTAACATTACAATATAATGATATTATTTAATATCTATTTTTAGAGAGTAGATTACATAAATTACAATATCTTGCAACACAAATCCGATTTACATCGCTTCTTAAACTTTAATGAAAAAACAAAAAATGCAACTTTTCTTCTATGCAAGCGTTATGAGTAATATACATGTATAAGGGATGTTTCTGCTGACAAATCTCCTCTTCACTCAGCATCATTGAACTAGTCCTACTGCTTTTATAACTTCTTCAGCAACATTTGCATATTTGCTTATCTTCTATCTTTTGTAAGATTCGTACCATTTTATGACAATCTGGATAATCTTTTGATCGTTGTTTTCATTGTTGTAGGTATTGAATTATCTTCTTATTTTCTGCAGGAAATTCCAGGCCTATTAGAGCATGTGTTCTATAGCTGCTGCTTTTGGAAAGTCTGTTACATCTCTATCTCTTCTTTCACCTGATACTTGGTTTTGCTCTTCGGCCATTATTTGTGTCTTATCTTATTTTTGTCTTGAAGGAATTTCCTCTTCTTTTATATCCTTATTATCCACTCTATCTTTGAATAAAAAGAAAAAGAATCAGCAGCAGTAGCCGTACAGCCATTATCATTATCAAAAAAATACTCGAGGACATGCTGCATAATAATAGAATATTGCAAAAGAAAGAAGAGGAGGAGATATACAAGACAAGACCAATAATGTAGCGGACATATATACACACAGCCTCTGAGCAGATTTACAGCAGACATTGCAATGGATATTATCACGCATAAGAGTCTTTTAGTATCAGAAGACGGCAGTAGGTGCGATACTATTACTAATAACTAGTAACAACATAATTAAAGAAAGTAATAAAAGCAAAAGCAAAGAATAGAAAAGAAAAGATACATTTTATATTATTTCATTTTAGTGAAATATTGTTAGTTTTCCTAGCCCTGTCTTGGTTCCTCATCTTCATATTCTTGTCCACCTTTTTGTGAATTCTTTTTTAATTTACCTTCTTGTTCTAATTGTTTTACTACATTTTCTTCTTCTCCTCCTTCTCCTCCTTGTCCTTTTAATGATTCTACTATCTTTGCATTTGCCTCACTTACATTCAAATTTTCTTTTAAATACCCAACAAAATCAGTAGATGTTACTATACCTAAAGGTCTCTTTATATCATTATTCTCTACTACAAGTAAGTGTCTAACTTTATTCTGTATCATTACATCAGCTGCCGCTTCGATTGACAACCTAGCATCAATAGTAACTAATGGAGAAGAAGACATTATATTTTTTATAAGCATACTATTACTACTATTGCTCCTACTTGTATCATTAACACCTACTTTTCTTACCAAATCGCGTTCTGTCACTATACCTGTAGGTTTGTTATTGTTATCATCAATTACTACTAATGAACTTACATTATTGTCCCTCATTTTCTTTGATGCTTCTTGAGCTGAACTAAGGCTGCCAATTGTTTCAAGCTTCTGAGTCATTAGTTCACCTACAAATACAGTTACCATACTCAGAATAGAATCTATTAACTGCCATCTATAAAGATTAACAATTTCTTAAATTCTTAACTTTAAGAAAAGAACAAAAAGAAGAGGAGGAGGAAGAAGAAGAAGAACAAAATAAAAAACCATAATAACCATAAGCATAATAATTAGAAGAAATTTATCCAATCAGTCATGTTGATTGTGATTCAACTTTTGATTGGTTAAACTTTTTTTATTGCTTACTTCATTACCCATAAACGTTCAGTCTTTTTCATGATAGAAAGCTTCTGGACTGAGATAGATAGATTGAAACATTGCAATGGGATATATCACATACAAGAGTCTTGTGCCAGAAGGTGACTAAGAGTACATGAGAAGTGGATACCATTACTTAGAGAAAGAGAGGAAGGATAGACAAAATAGATTGATAGATCTCTAGTCATGTCTATCTTAAAGAAGCTCTGTCTCTAAGGTGTTTAGTAAAAATTCATAAATTATAAGAAGATGTGCAAAACTTTATTTAGAAATCATGCTAGTTCTGATTACTATTACTGTATGAAATATCGTAGCAAGATTGACATAATTGGACATATTCTAGAAGCTGTTGATGGTGTTGATGATGATAATAATAGTGGATTAACTAAGACAAAAATAATGTATACTGTATTTCTATCTTATGCCCAGTTGCAAGGATATCTGTCGGATCTAGTGGAAAAAGGCTTGATAGAGAAGTATCAAAAAGAACTGCAAGAAGAAGGAAAAGAGAATAAAGAAAAAGAAAAACAACAACAATCTTCCAATCATTATTATATAATAACAGATAAGGGAAGACGTTTCTTACAAATATATAGAGATCTTAGTAAAATGATCATCGCATAACCTCTTTTTCTTCTTAACACCTTAGAGAATGGAAGAAACTTGTATTAATTATAGATTTGTAGAATAAGATATTTAACAAAAACAATTACAACATTGATTACTAGATATTTCTACTGCTTTATTGATAATAAATTAATAATAAATTGAATAGTAGATTTTTATTCCATTTATTTGCTATTAGTTTTTACCAGCAACATAACGACAATGCAGCAGTAGCAGCAGAGGATAGAACCACGTGATGATCGTTGTCTCAGTCTGTCGGTCCCTAACCATTGTTGTCTGGCATACTACAACAACAATAATAATCAGGCTGGAATAACGACAAAAGCGTGGCAGGCTTGTATCCAAAATGATTCCTTTGCTGTCGTAGTAGTAGTTGTTGTTGTTGCTGGTATATTTTTATTTATAGTTGAAAGATTTTGTCACTAATGAACTTAATAATGCTAGAAAAGGGTAGAGTTTCTATAATATATACGATAGTATACTGATAGTAGTAATAATAGTAGTAGTATTATTCAAATGAAGAAAAATATTACTTGATAGCAAGAGTGAAAGAAGTAACAATTCTGCTAGCAGTAATTATTTAACTTAGGTATACTGTTTCTATAAACAACTAATATAATATAAATTTCTATAAGAATGATAAATACTACTATAGATTTCATTGCTACAAATCACTTCGGCTGCTAGTTATACTTTAATAGTGAAGGAAGATCTCAAAAAAATTTATCATCTATAATGAAAATCAAGATATGCTAGATAAAGATTCTGAAGTTTGCCTACAAAAAGGAAGAAAAGAAAGGAATAATAATATTCTTCTTATTATGGCATATAAATATATAAAATTATGAGTGATAAAAAAATATGTATAGATTGCGGAAAACAATTTAACCCTAAATCCTATGAAGGCAATGATAATGTTTGCGAAGATTGTATTGCACTTTTGAAAAGAAGATTTTGGAGTTCAATAAAAATGGGAAAGGTATACGATAATCTTACTAAAGAGGATAAGCATAATGAGCAATCAGAAAATTCGCATTCAAAAAACAATTTGAGTCGATAAATGAAATGACTGTTAACATGTATATTATTAAAAGTTATACTCTGCTATAAGAAGATTTTATCTATTATAAAATATATGTCATTGAAAGTGGTATATTGTTGTCTAGTGATTCAGACTATTTGCTGCTGATCCAAGATAGAATCTTCATATTATATATTAGTGGTATCTTTGCTGTTACTGCCATTTGACATTGTTAATACGTAAATCATGGGTAGTTTTTATCTATGCGATAACGATATCTATAGAGTCAATTCTCATTGAATTTTTAACTACTACTTTCCTACAAATTCCTCCGATTCTGATTTCAGCCATAAGCATAACCTTGGCAGGTATTATGCTGTTGCTGACTGCAGCCTTTTTAATGAAAAAGAAAGGAATATCTACATTATTCTCAAAATCATGGAAAAATTTGCTTTTGGCTTGTTTCTCACTAGCAGCTGGAGTATTCACATGGTATGATTCTATTAGCAGAATTGGTGCCTCAAAAGAAGTCCTTATTGCTGGGCCTCTTGAAATTGTAGTTATAGTTGTCTTAGCACAAATTTTCTTGAATGAGAAATTAGATAGAATTCAGGTTATTGGAATTGTTTTAGCATTAATGGGATTCTTTATGGCTATAGCAAGTGATGCTGCTGGTAATGTTCTTGACGATAGCATGAAGACTGACGTAATAATATATTCCTCTGCATCAATAATAACAATTACGTTTGGTGATATAGAAGCAATTGTTTCTGCCTTTGGATTTGCGATTGGTGTTCTCTTTTTAACTAAACTTGTTTCAATACATTCGTCTATTGAAGTAGCAGGATCCTCTATGTTAGTCGCTGGACTAATTTTGGCTGGTTTTATGGTTGGATTTTTACATGACTCTCTGGACATATCATCAACATCAGATGGAGTAGTTTCATTTCAGCAGCAACAACAGCCATCGACAGTCACTATTATATTATTAATCCTCTTTTCATTAATTCCTTTTATTGGATCGTTGTGCTATTCTACTGGATTAAGTAGAATAGGAGCATCTATTACAGCAACTATAGGGTCTTCTAGTATTCTTATTACCGTCTTAATACAAATAATGCTGAAAGAATTAGGAATAGCGTCTAATTTACCTGAAAATATCTTTCTTGCTATCCTTGGAGGTGTTTTAGGATTTCTTGGAATATATGTGATTCATATGCATAATAGTAATAATAATAATTATCTACCAATTAATATAAGGAAAAAGCAATAATCAAACAAACTTACCATATTAGGTTAACAGATAACTATTGCACCTAATACAAAATCATTAATGGCTGGATCCCATTCCTCCATAGATCTATACTATTATCTCATATAAGATATTTAAACGAAAAATGCAATATTCAATCGATTACATTCTACAATAATCTGGATGTAATAATTGAGTCAAATCTGTCTTTTATGTTCCATCAAACCTATGTACTATGTCCTTACTTTATTTGAAAAAATAAAACTAGAATGCAGAGGTTTAAGACATAAAGAAATAAAAAAATAATTTAACATATATAGGATAAAATTACAGTTACCTTCTCCTTGCTACTATCGTATATGTCTCTTCTACATACCATCTAATAGT
>DASQYF010000392.1:0-6522 GCA_035639375.1 Nitrososphaeraceae archaeon | reverse complement strand
ATCTGAGCCAAGACCGATCGCAATGTTTCTATCTCAGTCCATAGGCTATCATTATAGACTTTATTATGAGAGTCATGAATTTCTCCTTTCTTCTGTTTGATTCTATTATGTAGTATTTCTTGTAGGCTTCTTAATGGTAGTATTGATGATGGTGATGATTCATTCATACAGAGTTCGATAATGTGCAGTGATTTATCATGCAAGATAAGGTTTGAAGCACCAAAGAGACAGCGAGGGAGAGAGGACGCCAATAGAAAAGATAGTGTTCCCTGCAAGGTTATTTTGACTATAGATCTGCATAATAATAATATTGGATAGAAAATACTGCTATAAAAGCTATATCTCTTGTAGAGAAACATATACGTTATGTGCTACAACAGACAAATTATCAAAACAGTAAGCAATAGAATAGATAAGACGTCGTATATTCAAAATATGCTGCTGTAACTTTTATTCCATATCCAGCATGCTAATATCTATTATTGTTACATAAACAGGACTGTACTACAAAGGTATCGAAGTAACAGTAGCAGACATTGCATAATGAGGATAACCAAACTAGGGAGAAGTGTCTAGAATTATGAGTATTGAAAGTTTCGGATCAACTGCATCTACTATGGAGGTGGCTTCTTTGTCGGTGTTCTAATTGGGTATGCTTTAAAGAAAATAATCAAATTAGTACTGTAATAGTTGGGTTATCCTTAGCTGGATTAGCTTACCTATAATATCATCATCTGATAGCCAATATAAACTAGAATGAACTTCAAATATTGGAAGGTGCAATTACTATACTTTCAAATGCAATATTCTACTGTTTTCAGATATCATCGCTGGTTGTAGGAGAAACGATGTCCATGCTGCGGTATCTCCTAATGATGACTAGCGTTGGTATTCCTCTCACCGTAGTATGTCAGCAATAGGATTTACAATTGGACTTATGAAAGGATGATAATACAGAAAGTAGTTTAACTAGATTGTTTTGGGTATTGCTCGATATGTCTGATCAGTAAGACAGCTGGATTTTCAAAAACAAGCATTCAATACAAGTCAAGGAGGCTCTTTCCATCCATAATCTCTTCCTTAGTATTGTTTAGCTCAACTGTTCATCTATGGTAATCTAAATAGTGTTTGATCTCTTGTTTTTTTCTTTTACTTGTAATAACAACAACAACAAACAGCTATTTCTTTTACTATTATTTCCTTTTTCTGTGCCACGCTGCTGAGATAATAACATATGCTAGACCTACAGCCAATCCAAATCCTAAGGGTATAAAGACTGCAGCTTCTTGCCATACCATTACCTGTTGAATTAAGGCCTCGTACATACACTATCAGTAGTATTAATCCATCTTCCTATAAAGAACGTTACTTAACAATGTTAACTTACATCTGCAACTGTTCGCAATTTTATTTTACTCATGATACAGACGACGAAAATTTCAGAAGATACTAACAGAGAGCTATTCTTTCTCTTCACCCATTCTTTTATTGAAAAATTATATGTGGACTTCTTTACCTGGCGCCATTGATACTTTTTTACAGGTACGGAATATTATCCTTCTATCATCCTTCTCTAAATTTGTTACAGGATCTATTGAGGACTCTATATCAATTTCTTGGCCGACCTTCTCCTCCATATAATCTTGAAATTCTTTAATATCGTAAAGTTCAATATATGACCTTCCTGATTCTAGCAGACCAATACCGTATCTGTTTATAGTCCTAAAGTCTACAGGTGTTTTAAATGCAATTCCTACAATATAATCTATAAACCAAACCTCCCGATTATCAATTATGTAGACATATTCTGCATTTGACCTATCAGTTGCAATTTTTTGTTGATTATTTTCCTTTTCTTCAGTATTATCCATATACCTTTATGCCAAATAAATATACGCAATCCAGCTTGTTAAATGCTCCTGTAAGGCCATACATTATTGTTATGTTTCCGGCCTAGGATAAATCATTGTTTATGCATTGTCTTACTGAATTTGACAGATCTTATTATATGTCTTATCAATATCAAAGGATTTCATATGAAAGTCTATTTAATATTTCGAGATTGAAGATATGCATGACTTAGAGTAGGTTATGTAAAAAATTGACGGCAATGAAATAAAACTACTATGGGCTAATTAATTATTTCTCTTGATATAAACTGTCTTAATTGAACATACAAGTTACTATCATTTGTGCGTGAATATTGTTATCATTTGTCAGTCATATAGGTAATCAAATTGTTCTCGGTTATAATACCATATAATCTGTATATTGTTGGCTAGTAGCGCAGTCGTCGTGGCTAAGGCAGTAAGTGTATATTTACCGTCAAATTTTTGTAACGATGTTCAAGTACTTCTTCTTTTCAGTTACTATAAAGCATAACTGATTACAGCTAGATGCATCTCCTAATGCATTCCATCTAATGAATAGAGTGCTAGGATGCACCAACCTGAGATATTAACCCGAGAAGCAGAGCAACTACAAAAGTATACAGAACATTAAAAATAGCTTTTTTCTCTGCCCTATTCAAATAAATCGCTCTATATAGATCATTTTTGTTACTAGTATATAGTAACACATATTGGTAGGAAACATGATCATTGCATTGAGAGGTTATGTAAACTCTGCTCTAGGTGAAAAACAATTTTCCCTCCTCATATTATTACTAATGCTACAAATGAAAGTAATGCAATAGAGCTTCAGAATATAAAGTCAGATTTAATTAAGATTTATATTTTTTGCCGTAAATATGCTTGCTTGAGTATGAATCAACAGAAAATTGAACAACTTACAGAAAGGATTCTTAATGAGACACTCTCCGCAATGAGTTGTCTTAACTTATATTTAGGACATAGGCTAAATCTATTTCAATCTATAGTTGAATCTGGTCATATAAGTTCAGCAGAATTATCTAACAAAACTAAATATTCTGAACGTTATCTACGTGAATGGTTGGAATGTATGACTGTTCTTGGTTACATAGACTATGATCCCGCTACAAATAAGTTCAGCATCCCTCAAGAGCACGCGGTAGTGTTATGTGAACGTGATAATAGTGCATATACAATTCCTTTTGTTTATTGTATTCCAAGTTTTGCATCAGTTGTGGTAGATAAATTGCTTGAAGCATTTAGAAGTGGTAAAGGTGTCCCTTATTCTGCCTATGGACAAGACTTGATATTTGCACAAGGAGAAGGAAATAGGCCAATGTTTGTCAATGATATTGGTAGGTGGCTTTCTTTTATGCCAGATGTTGAGAACAAACTAAAATCACAAGGAGGACATGTTCTTGAAGTAGGATGTGGTGATGGCTGGGCAAGTATTGCATTAGCTAGACTATTTCCCATGGCTAAGATAGACGCTATTGATGCAGACTCTTCTTCCATTAAAAATGCTTCAAGAAATGTACAAGAAGCAGGCTTATCTGATAGGGTTTCATTGCATTTAACCACTATAGAGAAAGCATCTCTTAAAGAAAAATATGACTTGGTGATGACGTTTGAATCAATACATGACATAGCCTATCCAATTAAAGCTTTACAAAAAATGAGAGAAATGCTGGCTTCAAGAGGTATAGTTCTTGTTGGTGATGTGAAAATGAAAGACGTACTTGGGGAGAAAAATGATTTTGCAGGGAGATTTTATTATAATTTTAGTGTGTTGCTCTGTCTTCCACAATCTATGGCTTATCCTGACTCTGAAGCAACAGGAGCAGCTATGACTCCTTCAACTTTCAAAAGATATGCAAAAGAAGCAGGATTCTCAAAAATTGATGTTTTACCAGTAGACCATTTCATATGGGAGTTTTATCGTTTGGAGCCATAACATAGCAATAATAATTCAAGTGCTCACACTGGATTAATAATAATTATAAACAAGTAAACAACGAATCATATAGTTTAGCCTAAACTTTGCTTTTGCACTACAAAAATAATGATTAAAATACTTCTAGACTTCCTTAATCGCTCATACCTTGGACTGTCTTTACTATGATCTTCTAGTTTGTCTCCACTTCTAATGAGTAAATACAAAGATTGTTGTGATCCACTCGATTATAGTCGAATGGATCAGCTAAACGATCCCTATGTTCAGGTTACATAATTGTATCAAAAAGAGTATAATCCAGTCTCTGTTAAGATTACAAAAGCCTTTTTAAGTCACATTGTTCAAAGGCTAATCTATCACAGAACAATTTAGTTTTAGTTTTCAAACAAAAGCAAAGAATGCAGCCTAGGATCAAAATATTGTTCGATTTGTATGCTAAACATTATTATCATCGACCCGGATCATCGTGACCTAGACCAATTGTACTGTATTACTACATCTTACAAAGCTACTGCATTATCCTTGTGATATTGGATGAATTAAGTGCTGCAGCTCCTGCTGCTGCATTTGCTTCTTCTGTACCAACCACTAGCACTTTCCGCTCTGGTATATTTGCTATAATTACAGACGCTGCTGTTATTTCTAAGGTTGTACTTTCAAATTTATTCATCACCATGATTATACAGACTCTAGATTTCTACTTCGATAAAACCTGCTCTTTATATATTAGAATCGCTTTCTAGAATATCATAATGATTGTGTTTTATCATTGTCTTTAGAAAAAATTCAGTTGTATGATGTGCTATTTATTCTATCTATATCTTTCCATATATACCATTGTAAGCGAACTACTCAGAGGTATTCGTTTGAATTCTTGATAACCAAGTTTTCGATATAGATGTAGATTTCTGCTACTCATGTTTCCTGTAAACAGTTCGTACCGTTTAGCCGATACAAAGTATTGCTCAATAGATCTCATGAGCATTGTGCCTATGCCTCTGTTTTGATATTCTGGCTTAACCATTAGTCGTCCAATATATGTTGTTTCTTTCTGAATGCAAGCACGCACTGAACCAATGATAGTTTCATCTTTTTCTACGGCTTTTAGAAATACATGATGCATAAATTCTTGTTTGATTTCATCTAGTGTTTGCATTAAAGGAGGGATATTGTAATCACTATAGATCTCTGCCTCACTGCAATAAGCACGCTTTTGTAATTTGAGAATTGACTCAGCATCACCGACAAATGCACGTTGTAATTTCATGTAAACTTATCTTATCCTTTGAAGATTATTCTTTAAGATATTTTTGGGCCTGGTCCCCCAGCATGAAAATAGTGCGTCCGCTCCATTTTACTATTAGATTACTCACATCGGCTTATTATCAATTTCTTAAGGTTCAACGGCAAATCGGATTACACCTTCCTAATAGTTGCTCATTAGCATGGTGCTGCTAAAATTCTTGTTGAGAAATAAATACCATTGCACATTCTCGATATTTGCATTGCTTTTCAAAAGAAATCCAATTTGTTCTGTATACATATAATTTGTAAATTCCATAAAATAGATATTGTCAGTTTGAGTTATAATATCATTTTAAACGATCTCTGTTCCCATCTTTGTCTAAGTGATCTGTTGAATGCTTTAAACTCTTAGATATGATGGTAGCTTTATGTATACAGCTTTTTTGTATTCTATTGTCAGATGAGACATATATCAAGATTTGGTATTGGATTGATTAACGTACTAGGACGATGGAATAACAAGAAGAAATATAATGCATTTCTTTAACTAGCTCTTTCTCTTGTCCTTTATGATCTTCATTATATCATAGTTATTCTTTTAGTACAGGGGATACTCAACCTTCTCTTTTGATAATTGCTATTTCTTCTACATATACTTTAGCATCATCGCCAGCTATTTTCGCAAAGTGGTATGCGAAGCCAGTTTTGTAAATCGACGGGTGGTCTTCAGCGAAGGAAATGCCGGAACACGGTCTAACTTACTCTTGATTTCTCTATTATCTATCTCTAGTAGAATCTCCTGAAATAAAAGTACGTCATAATTATGTTCAATCCAAATATAGTGATAATAATATAGAGGTATAACGACGATGACGATGAACATAAAACTATTTGTTATCCATGTTCCGGTAGGAATAATGATACTTAGTTTAATGCTCTTCAGTCATATATTTACAGAAGCAGCCGCTCTTGTTGCAGTATCTGCTACTAAAGATCAGACCGATACAGAAGTTGAAGATAAAGAGGCCAAACAGGAATTAGGAACAAGTGATACAAAAGCCAATAATGACGATAATACAGGGAAAGACCAAGAAGAAGCAGAAGGTGATGAAGATGAAGAGCAGCAAGAGAGCAACGACGATACCAAAGCCAGAGAAGGAGGATTAGAAGAAGACAACATCATGATAGACGATGCTGATACTTATTCATCTAAAGATGGCGACGAAAACAACGGTGATGATGATATAGATGTACCTTTCGAATTACCCTTTGATGATTTCATACCATTTCCTTAGGAGTAGTAGTATTAGTATTGTTTTATTTGATCAAAAAAAGCTTAGAAAATATTAAGGAATTTTTCTTAATATAATAGCAGCAATTGCAAGAGACTTTAGAGCTAAAATAATAAAAAATGTTTGTGATTGTTTAATAATATTCTATTTTCCTGAAACT
>DASQYF010000391.1:0-6934 GCA_035639375.1 Nitrososphaeraceae archaeon | reverse complement strand
GCCTGTGACTATAGCAATGCCTTTTCCATCAATTGTTACTTTTGGAGCGCCTGCACGTCCAAGACGAAAAGAATTATCTAAGGGATCCTTTTGGTTTGTTCCAAGGGTTCTTGAAGTTCCATCATCCCATTTTGCATACCAAGTCTGTCCTAAAGTATTGGTGGGGTAGATCATTTTTATTCCAAATTTGTCCTCTCCTACATTTTCTGTGATTTCATTTTTATCGACGTTATGAAGATTATTATTATTGTTGACCAAAAGAAGATTCAGCCAACCTTGTATGTAGGCTATGTATAATCCAAGTCCGATTATTATTATTGTTAATAGATAAACAAATGTGTATCTAGTAATACTATGACTCTTTGGAAATCTATTATTACTTGATGTCAATATGATGTGCTGACTATTAGATTCAAAATTGGATTATTAATTATTGCTAAAGGTATGTTCATATATTGAGATTATCCTTTCTAGAGTTACAAATTAAGCCAAAGTTGGTCTTTTACGTTCCAACGAACCTGATGTTTGGTGTTGCAAAACTTAAGCAAGTAAATGCTAAATGAAGATTTAAAGAATTGGACCCTTTTAATACCAGGAATGGTCTTTTAAACTTGATAATTTAAGAAAAATCCTTTATAAAACTAGCAGAGACTTAATATGATTATATATAGTCCAATTTTGATATTAGATAGAACATTTCTTCAAATTCTAGATACTTTTTGCCACTCCCTTTATTTGTATATTATGCTCTTCTGGAGGTATAAATATGTCAATATACACTGTTTTTCCATCCATGATAATTTTTGCTTTCTCATATGGATTTCCATCTAACAATACATCTACTTTCTGATTGTCGACCATCTGTGGTATTTTAAGCGTTATGTTTCCACCTGCTGGATTGTAATGATCTGCTGCAAATATCATACTATCACTAGAATTTTCATATCCAAGTTTGCTTATTTTTACTAATCCCCGAAGATCATAAGCAATAAATCTACCATCAGCAGTATTGAGAGTACTAATTGGAGGATCTAGATCTACACCAGCACAACTAAAATAATAGACATCCGGTTTCACAGAACTATCTGGCTTAGCCATAAACTTAACCTCTTCTCCTGAATTTATAGTTGGTATTATATTGCTTTTAACAGAATCTAATTGAGATCGATTAACGTTATGAACTGATGCGTAAACAGAAACATTGTGAACAGCAAATGGTGCAAAGTTTTTCACACTACCAACAAGTGCCTTATCAGCTCCTATTGCCATGTTCGTGTAATTCAAATGCAAAATATCATAATAAGTTGCATCAACATATGTTAGGCTTTCTATGTATGATTTGCCACTAGGTTGTTGTCCTGGTTCCAAGACAAATTTAAAAGGTACGCTGGTTGATGGATAAATTATTCTTGCATACGTACCATTAGTCAAAGTCATGTTTAAAGAAGAAGCATGATTATTGCCAATATCACTTATGACATTTACTCCTACTTTGACACTAATAGGCTTATTTCCATTATTATCTACTACACCAACTATGTTGAGTCTACCTAAAGAGTCCACATAAGAGCCCTGATCTTTTACAACAACACTACCACTGCTTTCTTCTGCGTACACTTCCAATGTTATTGGGTTCAAGGCAAATGAAGCAGCAATAAATAAGAATGCTAATGTTGCTGACACTACAATTTCTTTGGAATAGTTCCTTCTATACCAATAGCTATTACATTTAATGTCATTACCAGATGTCAAGAGATTTCGATAAAATGTAATATCATTTGCAGTATATATCAACCTAGCTACTAATTATTACTATTTCTCTTTGTAATATATTAGAGTAAAATGTCCAGATCTATCAAGCTCAGAAACAGGATAATGCATTGATCATAAAGATCTTTACAAAGTGATTGAGGATCCTAATATGCCCAAAGATGTAAAAAAGCAAATAAATAAAGTCTTTCCACATCTATAAACACTTTCAGTGAGGAATATGCATATATGAACAATAGATGCGGATGGAGGAAATTATAATTATGATCTGTGTTTCCTCCATCCAGAATGTCTATCCCTGAATCCGCAGCTTTTTGATATGCACAGGCACTAGCTAATATTTGAATAACAGTATTATCATTTTTGGTACATTCGTCGAATAAACAATAAAATATTTTAGTATATCACATTGCAAATCAAATATGAAGAGCAGATCATCGAAGTGGGGTAATAATGCTTTTATATAGCAATGTAGTACATTCAACTAATGTACTAGCTATGTCTAGAGGATAAGTTAAGAACCTTTAGTTCATATCACAAATACAAAGTAAAGTCATATACAAATAATAGATCTATAATCCTTATTTATTAAGTATCATTAAGATGCAATACTTATTGTAAAATTTGCATATTCTGGTCTAATTGGATTATAGAGAATTGCATAAACTGGGATTTCAACTAAATATGTGTCTTCCTTAATGAACTTATAGTTAAGTACAGGTATTGTCATATACCCATTAGCGGTATGCAATAGATCTGAAGGTCTACTAGTATGATTTGATGCTTGAAATACTGGTTTTCCATCTTTTAGAATTATAAAGTCAAAATCAATATCTTCTTGCAATACACTGCTATTCGGCTTTAGAAATGAGACTTTGAATTCTATGTCTTTATTGGCTTGTATAGGATATGGGATAGGCTCAAGCTTAATCTCAAGACTTCCTCTATTTGTGGAATTCATCAATATCTTTTGTTGGATATGATTATTGGATTGTGCGTATACAGCAAAATTATTGGTTACTAACAATGTGGATATTACCAAAGCGATATACAAAGTTATAATAATCCTTATTGGAAACATATCAGCATCTACATTAATCTCAGATTTATTACTTTTAGTTCTTAATATTATTATATTAATTGCTAGATAGTGAGAACTTTGTATAGAAAAACTCATTATTATTATCAATTATGGTGATTATTGCTTCTTTATCAGACCATAGTGATCAAGTTTCATTTTTGTTACCAATATCTGCAAGAATTATATGTACGTTTGCTACAAAAGAATTATCAAACCTGTATTCAGCCAGTAAAATTAGTAGCAGCATGCCAACCCATTCTTCTATGGATAACGAATCATTATAAGCGATCATAGATTTAGATATAATGATACGATGAGATATTGCAATGACAAAATAAGTTTTTCATTGCACAAGATGTCACCTGGTTACTTTTGTATATTGAAATCTTGTTAGATATGGTAACAATAGCATATTATTTTTATGTAACATGGTTAACTATGCGAACTATAACGCTTAGTACTTGGTTAATCTAATTCTAATTAACTTCCCTTAATTTATAATACTATATGATAAAAATAATGAGATGAATAGAGTAACAACAATACTGATGAATTTTACTTATCTTTAATAGCTAGATGGGTAGCTAACTGTATAATGACTAGTCATACTTTAATTATAGGCGATTCTTCATTCATGCCAGAAATTGATTCTGGCTCAATTCATTTTGTTGTTACTTCTCCACCTTATTGGAATCTTAAAAAATATGGAGAAACTGGATTAGGCCCTAATCAAGCATACTCAAAATATTTGTATGAAATTCAGAGAGTCTTCAAAGAAGTAAAAAGGATAATGGCTCCTGGAAGGTTTGTTGCAATCAACATTGGAACTGCTGTATCCGATATTGGGATGAAACCCATTAATGCTGACATAGTAAAGGTGATGGAGGATCTTAGTTTTACATTTAAGAAAGAGATTATTTGGATAAAGCCAAAAGGTACGCAGGGATTGTGGCAGCGTGGAGTAACGAAATTTCTAAAGAGTGAGCCATATCCTTGTTTTTTTAATCTAAATATAATGCACGAATATATTCTGATTTTCCAAAATGAAGGTCAAATACGAATAAACCTTGATCCAGAAAACAGATTATCCGAGGAATTTATTAAACAAGTATCATGGAGTGTCTGGGATATGAGAGTATCATATACTAAAGGACATCCAGCACCATTTCCTGAAATTTTGCCAGAGAGATTGATAAAATTATACACGGTTGAAGGAGATGTGGTTCTTGATCCATTTGGTGGCAGTGGAACAACCATGAAAGTAGCAAGAGATTTAAAACGAAATTCTATAATATATGAGGTAAATGCAAAATACATGGAATTAATTAAAAATAATGTAGGATGGAATAATGCAGCAGAAATTAATTCAGGTGTAAAATATGAAATTAAAGTCAGAAAACCAGTCACAAACTGAGTTAGAAAAAATCAAAAATCTTTACACTTTAGATTGGGAATTAGAAGACGCAAATACTAGATACTATACACATGGTTACCATCCATACTCCTCAAAATATATTCCCCAAATTCCAAATCAACTGATATCAAAGTTTACTGAAAAAAATGACCTTGTATTAGATACCTTTATGGGTAGCGGAACAACTTTAGTAGAATCAAAAATCTTGGGTAGAAACGCAATAGGTATTGATGTTAATCCTCTGGCCTGTTTGATATCAAAGGTAAAAACTACAACTATAAAAAAATCTGAACTGGTAGAAATTTCAAAAATTTTAATCTCCTTAAAAGAGGATATTTTAGACTTACGTGGCAACACTACAGCCTTCAATAATGGAGAAAAAAAGGCAATTATAGATAACTCCATTAGTAAGACACTTCATCCCAATATAGTAAAATGGTATCATCAAAATGTCATTCATGAACTATTAACAATAAAGTCAAGAATTGATACTGTAGAGAATAAGGATGTCAAAGACTTTCTATTAGTATCGCTATCTTCAATTTTACGTGGTGTTTCTAATGCAACGAGTGGATTTGGAAATCTCATGATAAATAAGCAAGCCTTTCCAAAAACTAGAATATACGAGAAATTTGTTATTGTAGTTAGAGATATGCTGAAAAGCATGTCAGAATTTAACAAAGAAGCAACGAACTCAGATATAAGAATAATCAATCACGATAGCAGAAGAATAGAATTCATTGATGATGAAACAATAGATTTTATTTGTACCCATCCACCATATATGGCAGCCGTTCCATATGCAGAATATCAAAAATTGTCACTCTGGTGGCTAGGATTTAGTCAGTATGAATTAGAGAAGAGATTAATCGGTGGAAGACGCAGTAGAGCTGATACTCCTGATAGATTTTTTCATGATATTAATATGGCATTAATGGAGATGAACAGAGTTCTACGTAAAAAAAAGTATTGTTGTATTATTATTGGTAATCCTGTTTATAACGGCAAAATTTGGAATTTAAATGATTTTATAAAAAAGGATGCAAAAGATATTGGATTTATCCTTTTGACAGAGATTAAGCGTCATAAATATCACTCTACAATGGGTAAAATGAAAGAAGAATTCATCTTAATCTTTATGAAGGGTGAGTAGACTACCAACAATCTCCAGAGATGTACAATACTTTTTAAAACAAAAGTAAGTAAATATATATTTACAGAAGAAGAAGATGCAGACAAACTACGTGAGTAACACCAGTACTGTCCAACTGCAATAAATCAGGTATTTATGATTATCATTAAATCATATTATTGCTTTTTTCATTCATTCACTATTTCATTTTGTTCTAATTTTTTTGCAGCTTTTTCTTCTTCATTTAAAGGAACGTTCTTAGCATATATGCGAGGATCCGTTATAATCTTGCACGCATCAATAATATTCCCCTGGCTATCTCTCTTTATTCTCCATTTTCCACCAGGAAAATAAAAATCACCATCACCACCCCAAATATAACGATCACCATCAATATCACCATCCTCAGAATTGCCCATTAGCAAATTAAGTTTGGACAATGGCTGTCCTACCATATAGTGCCTGTCTTCTCCAAGTTCTTTCTTTTGTTTAGTATTTTCAGTTATTCGATTTGCCTCTCTTTTTTTGCTATTGTTGTTATTGTTATCATCGGAAATGGTATTCATCATATAAGGAGATGGCGATGGTTCTTGACGAATAATAGAACCTTCTCCTTTTCCTACTTCTCTTATTCTCCTTTGAAGATCTTCTGCCACTAAGGTTAAGGTATAAAAGAAATTAGCAAAAGCAGTCGGTGGATTGATATTCTCCTTTTTCTGCTCTTGTTCTTGTGATGATTGTGTCGATTGCGGTGTTTGCTGCAATGGAGTTGTTGTGATGACTGGTGGAATTATTGGTCGTATAATAGGAGCCTGACCTAGACTAGCAATAATATTAGGTTGTTGTGAAGAAGAAAAAAAGGAAGAAAATTCATTGCAGGTCTTTATTATTTCTAGTATTTCCTTCCATTTTTGATAAGAAGGCCGCCAACATTCAAGAAATTCATCTAGTACATCTCCTTTTTTAGATGTGTCTTCTTCTTTTTTAAAATATGGTGACGCAGAAGAAAAGGTCTGTGGATATCTTTGATTTAGATGATAATTGTTATTGTTCTGCCAACTCATGATATCAGGAATAAAATGAGCAGGAGTAGAAGAAGTAGTAGCATGAGTATAATGCCATTTATCTTCCCGTACGGGTTCTCCTATTCCCTGATGCTTTCTTTTAATATGTACCTTTAAATTCCCGTATCTTGAAGACGTTTGAGAACAATATGGGCAGCACCATTTTAGTCTACTATTGACCATTAAATGTCGCTATCCTAAATAATGATTGCTTATAAGGGTTATTGTAGAAGTTCAATGCATGAGCTCTAACAGTTTTATCAGCTCCGTTTTGAATCTTCTAATTCTATTTAGCAATAATTCATTGCTACAATGATCTAGAGTTATTTTCCTTATGAAACTACGTTATGATAAAATCAGTTTATTGTCGTTAACGCTACTATGCATCTGTCCAAGATGGCATCTATTATTCTTGTTTTTTAGTTCAAAATAACTGCAGTTACTTTGCAGTTACTGCAGTAACTACAATTTTG
>DASQYF010000390.1:0-3215 GCA_035639375.1 Nitrososphaeraceae archaeon | reverse complement strand
GAGCCGGTATTGTTATCGATTCTATCGCAGAAAATGAGTGGAATGAGACTGAATATAAACTAAATGCTATGATATCGGCACTTAAAAAAACGAGAGAGCGAAAGATATGAAAAATTTATCATTTTTAACGGCTATCTATATCGCAGATTATAGCTATATAAAAATAGATATAAACAGTCCTCTTCTTACTGTTCTTATAATTGTAGTCATTAATAACTTGAAGAGATAAAATTTTCTTAAGATAAACCTGCCCTAGAAATAACGTATTTGCTTTTTGTTTTTATCCATAATGCAAGCAGAAAAGTATGTAGATACGTAGATGTTTTCTCTCACTTCTTCTTTACATTCTTACCCATGACTTCACAAGACACAACTTTGTAAATACAACCGGATGGTGCCTCAATTAGAAGTAACCCATCGTTTTCATCTATGTCTACAGCTTTACCTTGAAGTATTTCGGCTGATTGCTTTGCGATAACTGCTTTTCCTAGCGTATCAGAAATATTCTTGCAATGCTGGATAATTTCTTTGGCTCCTCCATTTTCTAATTGGGTAACATAGATCTCTATATTTTCCAAAAGCAATCGTATAAACTCAAACTTATCAATTTCTTTTCCATGAAGTTCATTTTGTATAGATGTAATCCCATAAAATCCCGGAAAATTTTTAATATCTGAATCGATTTTTGTTATATTAATATTAAGGTTTACCCCTATTCCTATTATAACAAAGTTGATCTTATCAGCCTCGGTACTTATATCTAAAAGGATACCACAAACTTTTCTTCCATTAATCACTACATCATTAGGCCATTTTATCTTAGGATTTAATTTCGTCATTTTCTTAATTACATTAGATACACAAAGCGCAGATAGTAAAGGAAGAATACCGCTTTGAGTAATTTTTATTTTTGGTTGCAAGATAATCGATAAATAAATACCTCCATGCTGTGATATCCATTTTCTTCCCATTCTTCCTCTTCCCTTTATCTGGTCTTCAGAAACAATAACTGTTCCATGAAGATTAGCGACCTGTCGTTCCGCTAAAGAAAGCGCGATTGTCTGGGTAGATTCAACACTTTTGTAGAAATGTATCGTTCTACCAATAGAAAAAGTAGACAGGTCACGTAAAACGTTTTTGGAATTAACATATTCAGTACAAAACAAATTCTCATGAATTTTGTTACCTTTTGATTCGATGTTATTATCTATCTTTTCCGTGTTCCTGATACATATCTGTTGATCAGGATCTATTTTAATGATATCATTAACCACAGAATTTTCAGTGATATTCAAATCAGGTTTATTGAAACTAGCTTCTAATGCTAAAGCAATACAGTTTTATAGCAATATACAATTTCTGTGTTAACCTCTAAAGAACGGCTATGACTTTTATTATGAATTGGAACAAACTAAACCCACAATTGTATAACTTTAATGCCAATGGATAAAATTATGTATCTTTATAATTATGTATCTTTATTTTGCTCAATGCAACGATAATATGTTATATGATTGATGGTAACGTCTTCAATTTTGAACTGTGACTTTGCTCGTCTTGTATTTCGTTTCTTCGCTATAACCCCATGTGTTAGACCGCCTATGAGTTCCACCAAACCAACCTTCAACATAGTATGATTAACGTCATCTTCACTTATTCCTACTGCCAACGAGATTTCTTTTGCTGAAAATCCTTTATCTTTATTTCTACATAGAAAATCTGTGACTATTGAACTAAGATCCTTATGCGCGTCAAATTCAGCAGAGTCTATCGGGGGCGAAATATACTATCACTTGAAGTAGGATAATGTATTCTTTATATGTTTTTATTATCTATAAAAGTCTAAGATATCCAATATCATACACAGGATCTACAAGAATAATGATAGATTGATTATATCTTAGATTGTCAACAATATAGCAAAATCTATTATCTGTGCACGATACATCACCGATAAAATAGGTTTTCATTATCAAAAAATATAGGAAAGAGTATGGTTGGCTATAGATAGTGTATCTAGTGATAAGATTATGGTTGAGGGCAATTAGAATCAGATTCCTATTTGCCTCTATTGTTGCAGTCATAAATGGTTTAGCACTGTCATTTTGGAAAAATGCGTCTTTTGATATTACTTATGCCCTTCTAACATGCGGAGGAGTAATTTGCCTTCACGCAAGTGTCGATTTATTGAATGATTATTGGGACTATAGAAGAGGTATAGATAAAGTTACAAAGAGGACAAAATTTAGTGGCGGAACAGGAATATTACCTGAAAATCTTCTTAAGCCAAAGACGGTATATTGTGCTGGAATATTATTTCTTCTTTTAGGAACTTTGATAGGTATCTATTTTGTTGCAATAAGGGGTATAACTATTGCAGTCATACTGATATTCGCGATCTTTTCTATTTATTTTTATTCAATAAAGATAGTCAATCTAGGACTAGGTGAATTATTCGTCGCAATCAAAAGCTCTATGATTGTGATTGGAACCTTTTATGTTCAGACAGGGTCAATAGATACGGCAGCTTTGTATGTCGGAATTATTATTGGTACCCTATCCGCATCTGTTTTATTCGTTAATTCATTTCCAGATTATGATGCTGATCGCGATAACGGAAGACGTACTCTGGTTATAATTTTGGGAAAAAAGCTCGGAGCAAAGGTATTATCGTTACTTGTAAGTCTAACTTATATTATGATTGCAGCTGGTGTATTATTCGGTTATACAAAATTGTATTCGTTAATTTCTTTGGTATCTATTCCTTTCGCTACGAGAGCAATCAGATATTTAGACGAAAATAATGAGAAATTCGAAAATCTTATACCTGCCATGACTACAACCTTATTGTATTCTAGAATCACCGGTATTCTCTTGGCTATTGGTCTACTATTATAAGTTCGTTAATAATCTTCTCACAAAACTCGAAACATTACCGGCTGCTATCAATGAATATTACATATATATCTAATAAACTATATCAAATTTAGTTTACCTTATAAAAGGGATGAATTTATGAAATAATTCTTCTAATCGAAGAGTATGCACCAAACTGCAAAGATAAACTGCTCTTATGCATTGGATAAAGATCTTAAAAAATAATTATAATACAAAGAACTGTTGGTCGTCATGTCATATAGGATGATAATAATTCTCCTTCACCTTAATTTCAAACTTTTACTTTAAGATTAAATGATACATCAAAATAAGTTAGA
>DASQYF010000389.1:0-13417 GCA_035639375.1 Nitrososphaeraceae archaeon | reverse complement strand
GGTTATACAAAAGAGGAGGTTGTAGTTGCTCATCCAGACTATATTGATCAATTTATAGGCCCAGAAACAGAAGTAGTCGGAACATATGAGATGGATCCTCTTGGAATGGGTCCTGTTACTATGACATTTACCTATGGACGGAAGCAAATGTCGTACGACGAATATTACAATAGAGATTTACATCACAGGATAAATGCCGCCAAGGCTAGGAATGATAGTAAAGCAAAAGTGATTGCCGGTGCGTCGGGCACTTGGCAGTACAATTACGATCCAGCTAAGATCGAGGAATATGGTCTTTATGGGATTGTTGAAGGAGACCTCGGCGGAATAGGACCAGAGATCGACGGAGCGGGGAGAAGATTTTTTGATGCGCTGATCAATGGAGAAATGGAAAATGCTAACCCATTCAAAAAGACAGAATTTAAAATAGAGATTAAAGAATTTAATCGAGGTAACAAGAATTATCATGGCAGATTCATACATTATTGGGATGAACCTTCAATTGACGAGATTCCAAATATTGTAAACCCAAGTATGCATGGCATGATTGAAGTAATGCGAGGATGCGGACGTGGCTGTAAATTCTGTGATGTCACTTTAAGACCCTTAAGATATTATCCAGTAGAGAAAGTCCAAAAGGAAATCGAAATTAATATGAAATATGGCGGCATGAAGAACGCTTGGATTCAAAGCGATGATATTTTCGTCTATGGATTAAATCCAAGAACTACAAAGAATATGCAACCGAATAGAGAAGCAATAGAAGAACTATTTACAGGTATTATGGCTACTGGAATTGAACATACTAATCCTACACATGGCACTCTTGCTGGGGCTATTGCTGATGAGAGGTTGATTCCAAATGTATCCAAGATAATTAGAGCAGCGGCAGATAATCACATTGGTATTCAATGTGGGTTTGAAACAGGAAGCACAAGATTGATAGGAAAATATGCTGACAGAAAATTAGCTCCATACAAGCCATCGGAATGGCATTGGGTTGTAAAGACTGCTGTGAAAACCTTAAATGAACACTATTGGGTTCCCGCATTCACTCTGATTATGGGTCTAAACAATGACGAGACTCCAGAGGATAGCTGGGAAACCATAAGGCTTATACATGAACTTGAAACGGAACAACCTGATTCGAAATTTACTGTGACTCCTCTAACGTTTGTACCTATAGGATTGCTAGAAAAATCAGAGTTCTTTGATATTGGAAATACCATGGATCCACCAAAATTAGGCGTCATGTACAAAACTTGGCAGCATAACTTTAAACATGGCATTCAAAAATTTATGCACAAGGTAGGCCGCGATAGAAAGGTCAAAAATCTTTTCTTTGCCGGGCTCGCCAGATCTCTAGGGGGAGTGCCATTAGCAGCTATGGAAAAATTTGCAAGAAGTAAAAGTCCTGAACATGAAAAGGTAATAGAAAAGATCAAAGCGAGCTATTGGTAAAAGCCGCAAGTGGAGATGTTATCACTCTTCTATTAAAATTCAGAATATTATCCATCTTTTTTGGATGCGGATATAATATTGTTCTTCTTTTCTTGGCCAGATTACCACTTTTTGCAAAACAGATTGCGTAGATAAATTTTAAGTTCGCTTACTGTTCCTGGGCTTTATTTCGCACTATATGATTCTATGCGATATGATAATGTTGCACCTATATCACATTACTTTATATAGATAAGATAAGATTAACGAACTATACAAAGTGTAATGGCGCTTACTTTTGTTATCAGTTGATTGTTGTAGCTTAGATAATTAGCTACGACGCAGGATCATCTTGTAGGATTATTTCTTGAGATATAAGTATAACTTGGGTGATATATAATGATAAGCATCTGCTTTTCTATCCAATAAGGAACCTTAATGTATCAGTCAGAAAGGTTCATCAGAATTATTAACATCCAATGTGCATTACGATTAAAAAGGCATTACCTGGAAGAGCAGGTAGTGAAGGTCTTAGCATCATTTATAGGATTCACTTTAGATATATAAACGAGTATTCTATGCCAGACTACTTTGAGATAGACCGTTTGATAGAAGATCTTGCGAAGATATATTCTACTGCATGTGCAACAACATGGTTCAAAATGACAGAAAATAAGCAGCCTACGAAGGAAGAATTCAGAAAAAAAGTAGTTGAGTTCATGAAGCACTTTGAATATACCCTTTCAACCTATCCAAAGAGTAAGGAGGGTGATCAATTTCGTCAATATGTAAACAACAATCTAAAAATAGAGATCGAAAGGGTTCTTGAAGGAAATAATAAAGAAGTAGAAAGACGATACAAATACTATGTAGATTACAGTTAATGATTTACACTTGAGATGTTGTTGACTTGGAAGGTGATGTTAGAGCTGTCCTAACAAATGATATATACAGAAAAGGATCTTTTCAGAATTTCTGTCAACAGTGCTGAACACCATTTTCGGGTTGAGAGAAGATTCTATTCTTCCAAGATTATTGTTTGATTCTGTAATTTACGTACACCTGATTATGATAAGGCTTCTATCAAGATTGTTATGCAAGACAATGATTAACTCACATCAAAACTTTCATAATTTAACCAGATTTATAAAACGGTGAAAGCTGCCATAATATGATATATGGGCAGTAGAAAACGAAGAACTGCTAAACCCCAAAGAAAGACTCGCAGCGTAGAAGGCCGGTGTCCGAAATGTACTACAATAGTCAGATTCAATGTAGGTGGTCCTGTCGGAGATGAAATCTTTGAATGTACGGGCTGTATGTCAAAATATCATGTAGATGATCTTTAGTAATATGAATGCAATTGGACACTAGATTAACGGTTCTGCGTTAATGAGCAATGTTACTTTCTAAAAGCCCCATATTACACGAAGTGAAAATAAATAATGCTTATCGGTATATCTTAGACTACTAGCAACGACAGAGCAAATCCAGCATAGCACCTGTAAAGCGCGGCACATGCATTGAGGAATAATCAAATGCTAAAGACATAGATAGATAGAACCATGATGCCAATAATGAGAATAGTTATAATTATTATAGTCATTTATATCTAGAAATTCTTCTCTCTCATCGAATAGAATAACCTATTAATAAGATTCATTAACAATCCTCTTCATCGACTTGGAAAATTTGAACATAAACATGTAGAATATTATAATGCTTTGTTTCTAAAACAAATTATAGATATATATTATCTTACCTGGCAAAAATGTTTATTATCACGAAGGATCAGTATTTTTGTTAGCTCTTATAAAGAAAGGCTTATGGACAATAAAATCGATTACAGTGGCAAAGTATATCTTTATAGCAGCGGAATGACAAAAGACATTATCAGCCTTAGCATTAAAAAGTTGAGTGAGCACGGAGTTAATAAAAATGATATCATTATTATCGAAGTGCCTGAAGGTGTTCCTGAAGGCTGTATAATGGTGACTATCTGGCCTCATTACCTTTCAGTTGCAAAGGTTAAAAAAGTTAGAAATGGATCTATTTATGCACCACAATTATTCAATATTGACCTGTGACACAATTTAGCAAATATCAACCTGTGTTCACTTAACAATAAGTGTGTACAGCGTGGGAGATATCATAATTATCTTAATGTTCAAATAGGAGTGTTTAAAGTTATTATTTTCATTACAGCCACTATAATCTTTATATCTATCGTTCAGGAAACGGCGTCACACGGCCCTATTTGTGTCTCACTTTATCTTCGAAAAATCATATTGTTTAATATGGAATTAAATTCAACAATGGCCGAAAGGTATAAGAAGTAAATAAGATATCTTTAAGGTGCAGCGACATACCCAGAGATAGATTCAAATCTTACTTCTCGTATTACTAGCTTGAAAAGAGTAGACATGTCATATTCATTTTATAGATAGGAGATTGCTAATCACAGTCTATGCTTGTGGTACGCCTTTAGTACCTGTTATTAATTAATGAATACTACTATATGATCTTGAGGTGGTATTGCTTTATATCTTCAATTCTAATCAACAGGTGGCTCATGAGATTTAAAAGAGAATTATCTTAATTGATGACTATTTCAAGATAATAACCATAATTATCTACACTTCCAACCTATAATAATATAGAACTCTTTTTAATAATGGTTTTAAGGGTCATAGTCACCTAGAGTAGTTGTGTGTTCGATCATAGGTTATACGGGTAAATTATTTGTAGCTCCTATATTGCTTCAGAGCTTAAAAAGGATGGAATATAGAGGTTATGATAGCGTGGGAATCGCTACCATGAATAACGGTAAAATAGTTATACGAAAGGGAATTGGCAAAGTAGCTGAAGTAGCTGAATCTTTAGATTTACTTCATATGCCTGGTCAAATAGGCATAGGTCATACTAGGTGGGCAACGCATGGAGGAGTCACCGATAAGAACGCACATCCACATTCTGGATGTACAGATGATATTGCAGTTGTTCATAACGGAATTATCGAGAATTACAGCGCATTAAAAGCAGAATTGATCCGTCTTGGCCATAATTTTAAGAGCCAGACAGATAGCGAGGTTATTGCGCATTTGCTTGAACTGAATTATTCAACTTATAAAGATATAAAACAGGCAATGATAGAAACATGCAAAAAATTAAGCGGAACATACGCATTTGTCGC
This sequence comes from Nitrososphaeraceae archaeon, assembly GCA_035639375.1. Lineage (GTDB taxonomy): Archaea > Thermoproteota > Nitrososphaeria > Nitrososphaerales > Nitrososphaeraceae > JAJNBK01. Next base: position 8,784 of record DASQYF010000389.1, on the reverse strand, counting down.
TGTTTTTGAAGATGGCAACATTAGTGCTGCTAGATACGACGAACCGCTTATAATCGGAATAGTAGACTCTGGATGTTTTATTTCAAGCGATGTTCTTGGATTTCTCGAATATACTGATAAGGCTATCTTTCTTGACAATAAAGACATAGTAATTACAAATGGAACAACATTGGAGTTATTTGATTTCGATGGCAATTATGTTACACGCCCAATTACACAAGTAGCTTGGGAACTAGGTGCAGCAGATAAAGGCAAATACGCACACCATACATTGAAAGAAATTCATGAACAAATACAGACAATAGTTGAAGCTGGAAACCAGAATAATGAAAGGTTGCATAGCTTTTGTGATATTTTAGCAAATGCCAAAAATGTATTCATTACAGGTAGTGGTACGAGCTATCACTCAGCATTGATTGCGAAGCACATATTTTTTCGATTCGCTAAAATTCGCTGTGAGACAATAATGTCAAGTGAGTTTCAGTATATGCTTGATTCTGTGGACGATAAATCAGTGCTAATCGCAATTTCTCAAAGTGGCGAAACAGCCGATGTTTTGCAAGCTGTTAAAATAGCAAGGCAAATGGGATCAAAAATAATCTCGGTTGTCAATATTCCTACATCGTCATTAGCTAGAATCAGTGATTCTTTTCTTAGTGTAAACTGTGGTCCAGAAATTGGAGTAGCAGCCACAAAAAGTTTTACTGGACAACTTTCCGTTCTCTACAATATTATAGATAGTATGTGCAATGGTTGCGTTGGAATTTCTAGCGACAAGTCAGAAATCATCAAGGCCATACAGCTGGTGCTTGATGATGAAATAAACATTTCAAAAATAGCTGATACTATGGAAGATGTAAAAGATATTTACATTCTAGGAAGATCATTACATTATCCTATATCTCTTGAGGGCGCTTTAAAAATTAAAGAATTGGCGTATATTCATGCAGAAGGAATAGCTGCTGGCGAAATAAAACATGGTCCGCTTGCCCTAATAGAAAAAAATACCCCTGTAATAGTGATTAATCCTTCTGATAGTACTTATAATAGTACTATTTCCAGTGCTTATGAAATAAAAGCAAGGGGAGCGACAGTCGTAGGGGTCTCTGATAAAATGGATGATGTTTACGATCACTTCATTAAAATAACTAAAGTCAGAGATAATCTCTATCCATTAGTAGAGGTCATTCCATTACAGATTTTAGCTTATTATCTTGCGCTAAAGAAAAAGGCTGATCCTGATTATCCACGTAATTTAGCAAAATCAGTTACCGTAAAATAGCATGATTATAATTTACATATTGGTATCTGTTTAAAATTACCAATATTATCTCTTCACTACTATGAGAATAAGGATAGTCTCGTCATTATCATTTTGTTTAATCAGACATTTTAATTGTCAGTTCATATTGTCGCTCTATGGCTTTTAGAAGAACTGAGCCATTAATCCTACCCCTAGACTTTAGTGAGGCTGTAATTGCCAGACCGCCAGCTCCTACGCCTTCTTTGATAAATCCTTTTGCAAATGCTTGTAAACCAGCATATTCTGACTCATTCATATGAAGATCTATTACATAAACAGGCACTTCCGGAGATATTGAGTTCATGAGTTCAAGTAGATTAGCAGACAGATCATCTGCCACGTATGAGGTCGTACCGATAAATACGTTATCAAGAGGACGTCTAAGTGCTTTTAGAACGGCAATCACTGCAGACATCTGTGTTCCTCCAGCGAGCATAACTCTTCCCCCTGATGTAACTCCGCCGTCACATATGCCAGCTACAGTAGGAATCATTGGATCACCAAAATATGAAATGGCGGTGAAAGGATCACTTTTTATTGAATCAAAATTTATGTTTATCTTTTGCATACATTCAGCGATGATTCTGTTTTTGAGATCATGAGGATTTTTTGGCATACTGCTACTGACTTTGAATTTTGCATCAATACCAAGAGCAGTCAATACTCCTAAGGCAGTCGTGGTACCACCTGGAATACTTTCTCCTATTACTATCAAGTCATTGGTTTTTGCCAGTTGTCTTCCAAGAATAATGCCATAATCATAGGCCTTTCTAACTTCACTAATGTCAACGGCATCACCATATATGATATTTTTGCCCGGTTTCAAACCAAACGAGATAAGTGGAATAGAAGGTTTGATAAATGAACCCCCGTCGACAACAAATAATGGAATATCAGCCAGCTGCAGAGCCGTCCTTGATATTACAGCAGGAGTTGGCTTTCCATCAGGCGTCACCGGAATCTTATTCATAGATTTACAATAGCCATAATAGAGATATTCAGAATCTGCTGCTGAGGTGTATTTAATAAGATCAGTATTTGCACCTGCAACAGTGATTCCGGGAATGTTACTTGTTTCAGTATGAGAGATAACGCAAATAAAAATTGGATTATAAACACCAGCGTTTTGGATATCAGAATGAGGTTGGTTTAAACAAGAAATATTAAGATATTCACTTTGATCCAAATCAATCATCACTTGCCATAAACGATAGAAAATCTTTTTTCAATCGAGGTTGTAAGACATAATTTGTCTTCTTCTGTGTATAGATGGTAGACGTTGGAGTTGATCCATAGTCATGGCCAGGATAAACAATTAATGAATCATCAAGTTTTGCAACTTTAGCAAGTAAACTATGATACATTTCGGCCGGATCGCTTCCGGGAAGATCAGTTCTACCGCAATTTCCTATAAATAATGTATCACCAGTAAATACTAATTCCTCATTAGCAATAAGGCATATGCTGTCTTTAGAGTGGCCTGGGGTGTGTAATACTCTTATGTGTATTTTTCCTAGTTTAATAATCTCTCCATCATCTACTGGAATTTGTTTCTCAAGTGGAGAACATTTATGCTGAATTATTTTAGCACCTGTTGCTGCAGCCACCTGTTCATTTCCTAAAACATGATCAAAATGGCTGTGTGTATTGATTATATATTCGAGTTTCCAAGAGTTTTTCTTTAGTGTATAAAATACTTTTTCCAAATTCCATGATGGATCAATTATAGCAGCTTTACCTGTCGCCTCATCGACAAGAATGTACGTAAAATTGGCCATCTGACCTACCAGTAACTGCATGACTTTCATATAGATTCTAAATTACTCCTCGCTCTGCTTCTGGTGGTATGCCTATGCATTCTATACGAAGAATTCCTGTATATTTTTTGTTTCTTAGCAATCCCTTTTTCATTCTATGAAAAGTCACCGTAGCATCAGCTTTCACACATTTCTCATGTACTACTCCTGTGTTTGGATCTAGTCCGGAAGGAACGTCAACAGACACAATATAAGCTCTTGATGAGTTAATAAGGTCAACAGCATGATTAATAGGATAACGAATTTCTCCTTTTATTCCTGTTCCAAATATCCCATCGATAATTATGTCAGCTTTAATGATTTTTGTTTTAATATCTTCAGATAGTTTTTTGCCAAGAATGATTTTTATTGAATCCATTTTTTCAAGTATTTTCCAGTTAATATGAGCCTCTTCACTCCGTATAGAAGATGGAAGTCCAAACAGTATTACTGTTATATCAGCAGCAGCATAATAACATGTTAAATGTCTCGAGGCGACAAATCCATCGCCACCATTATTCCCTGTTCCACATACAGCAACTATTTTCTTATCTTTTAATCGAGTCTTGAATTTGCTAACTATAAAATCAGCTATTCCATGTCCAGCGTTCTCCATCATATAAACCCGGCGCATTCCAATTAGATTGTGACTATTATCCTCAATCCTGTACATTTGATCTGATGTAATAGAGTTCATCCATTTGCTCGCTCAGGTTAGATGAGAATGACGCGACATAAAAGTTCTCCTTCTACCAGTTTTTAATAGGGATTTACTACGAAGCAAGTTTTTTACCTCACTTCGTATAACTTTTTGAAAAGGCATAGTATAATTAGGTAGATTTAATTTTATGCATTGGCTGTCACGAATAAAGAATGTTTTGCCTTGATAGGTACATTTTATCATCGTCATATCAGTTATCTTGTCTAGCTTATCTGCAATTTTGTAATATTCTACCAGTTTTCGTTGTTCGTAAACAATCCCGCCTTTTCTTTTAAATCTTTTTTTCCTCATGAACTTAAATGCAAGAATAGCGTGTCTTGATTTGTAAAAGCTGAACATGTCTCGGATTTGTAAGCATCTGTTTATTTGATCAGAAGGAACATATAAGGAATCCCCTGTTCCCGATTTTGCTTCTATTGATAACAATATAGCTTCTATATTGTTAACAGCAATGATATCTGGTAATCCTATACTTGAACCGCCTAATCGTCGTGCATTCCACAACTCCGTATTTAATCTCTGAACGAGAGCGTGTTCATAACTATAACCTCTGCTTCGACGAATATTCCTCAATCAAAGCATTCTCTCAGGATAGATGTTTAAATTTTTTGGATGCATATAATATCGAATCACTATATAGCAGATAAATTTTGATGATTTTATGGTAGCGATTTTTATTATATTCGTATTAGCTATGACATTATATTGCAATAACGAAATAGCGCAAAACGGCAAAGTCTTTATTTGATCTTTTGTAAATGTAAATATGTCATTTACAAATGTTCATGGCTCACTCGATGAAATTAATCGAGAGTTTAGAAATATCGAAGAACGAAGAGAGATCTTAATCAAAAATACACGTGATATGGTTATGCTCTGTAGTAAATCGATCATCGCTTTGCACAATAACGAAATGGATAATGCATGTATTAAGATATCTCAGGCTAAGATAATGCTAGATAAATTTAAAGAGTACGCAAAGACGGATCTGCAGAAATACATTGCTGTTGCTGAACAAGAATTCGTAGAGGCATATGTGCTGAAATCCATTGTTGAAGAATCATCATTACCAAGTAAAACAGAACTAAATGTATCAGGTTCAGGTTATCTCACAGGTTTGTTAGACTGTATCGGTGAACTAAAACGAATGGTATATGACAGAATGAGAGCAGGAGAAGCTGAGGATGCTACAAAATTATTTGCTATAATGCAAGATCTGTACAGCATAGTTTACCCTTTTGCTGTTTATGACAATTTAATACCGGGCCTGAGGAGAAAGTTGGATGTATCAAAAATGCTCATAGAAGACATCAGAGCACTAATTACTGAAGAAACAAGGCGAGCAATAATAATAAAAGCTGTTAACAATTTACAAAAGGAATTTTTTAAATAAGCGTATCGTTGTCTACTAATTGCTTTCTGCCTTTTTATTTGCGGAGCGAAAGCTTTCAGAGGAACCTAATATTCACCGTACCCATATACTCAGTACCAATATACTGTTTGTGAGTGGAAATCACGTCATCAACGTTCAAACGTTCCTACAATTGTATTGGGCTATTTGAACTTGACAAATGCTTCTTTGAGGTGCTCATCTAGAACCCGTTGCCAATTTGGAAATCCTTCAGGAGCTGATGGATAGTTGTGATAATGCTCTACCAATTTTTCATTCATACTAGCAGTATATTTTAGACCGTCTGCCAACCTTCTATTCATTCCTCCTCGTATAATCATACCTAATTTATCCACACTCGTAAACTGAGGATGTTCTCCATTCGTGATTTTATCGATGTCCATTTTAGAAAGGAAATGCTTCATGCCGTAATCAATCTGTTCATTTGTCAAGCATTGTAACATTCGACGGAACACTTCAAGTCCAGCAGTCTTATATCCATAGTCGTTAACATAATTCTTATTATATTTCCATAAACCTTTCTCCGTGACATCTTCAGCTTCGATCGCCTCTACTGCATCTTTTCCAGCAATCGTAGCAGCTATAATAGCAGGACCTATTCCACCTGCATCTAGTGGTTTTGGCATCCAAGCCGCATCTCCTACAAGCATATATCCATTTGCAACCATGCAGTCATTTTGTCTTCTTACTGAAACCTGCCATGTCCCCCAACCATTGCCTTCATCCATTTCTGAGTCAGCAATTTTTGGGTTGGCAATTACAGGGTTAACTTCTACATATTCATCTATTAGCTTTTTAAGATCTATATGTATTCCCATCTGCTTGTTACGTCTTTCGAATGCTTTCTGCTGTACGCCAAGGCCAATGTTAGCTTTATCCTTTCCTTTAGGAAAGACCCAACCGTACCCTCCAGGAGCTAGTTTTTGATCTAAATGGATAATGCAGTAATCAGGATCGAAGAATGTATTGTCTTGATCTGCAACGTCGAAATTATAGATATAGCGACCGGTTGCTTCCAGATCATCCCTGTCGATTCTGCGTTGAATATATGATTTAATCGCTAAAGTATTCCTTAGAACAGAAGTAACTCCCGTACAATCGACAACAATTTTAGCAGTCTTTTTGAATAAACACCTATTAGACGTGTCCTCACCTTCGACTCCTATCACATTATTGTTATCTACGATTAAGGAACGTAATGTGACTCGATCTCTGATCTCTATGCCTGCTTTAACTGCATCATTCATCTGCTTCTGAGGTAAAAGCTTTCTGTTAAGAATGTAACCTTCTCCGTCAAAAGAAATAGCAGTTTGATGATCTGGAGAATAGGCAATTACCCCCTTTACAGGATGTTCAATTTCTGGATATTTCCATTCAATTCCTATTCGACTTGACATATATTCTACGGTATTTTTACCTACGGCGTCGCCGCATATCCATCCTGACAAGGTCTTCTTTCCTAGGTTAGATAAATTATTTCTATCTATGATAAGGATTCGAAGTGATTGCTTTGAATAATGAGCTGCAGAGGTTGCGACTATCATGCCTGCGAGGCCTCCACCAGCAACAATAATATCGTAATCCCGTTTGATTAATGACGACATTTATTGACAGAGGCAGAAATGTAGCAACTCTATTTAAAGCTAAGTTATAGACAAGTAATTAAATTAATTGAAATTCTCTCGTATAGTCTGTTCTGGCTCATTTTCTATCCGTGGCAATAGAACCTAAAATAATTAGGATCCGCGAAGCCCCTGGTACTTTGTGTTTTTTAGAGAATGAATAATTCTTATTGTTGATCTATATCTGGATACATAATTTTACCTTAATCAATATTATAAACAACTATAATTATTATACTGATAACAATTTTTGCAATTAAGAACCATACATTATGAATTGAGAATACATTGTTAGTAATTTTTTAGAAGTATCATTATTTCTCTGGCTTATTTGTAGGATTTGTTTATTTTAACCGACATGACCAGAAAACGTAGATGCGGCAAGTATAACCTTGGAATATATTACGTTTTGTTTAATTGATTATAGGATACATGCAATCAAATAGAAGACATAGAAGTCCCGAAGACACTAGTATCGAAGACGTAGGATCGTTTAAAAAAATAACAGGGAAGGAATTAACATCTTTGGAAGAAATTAGTGCTCGGCTCACAACGCTTGTCGAAATGCTTGACGAAAAAGGTATAATTAGTAAAAAAGAGTACCTTAGGACTTGCTCTATGCGTCTACATGAGATTTCTAAAGCTACCTCATTCGAACAGTTAGATGAAGAAATATGATCTCAGGGGACTGAAAATAATCATTCTGCAATATTCTTTTTTGTTTTCAATGAGTCATACTCCTCAGCGGCATTATCTTCATTGTAATAGTTTTCAAAGCAATCGAGTTATCAGATTCTTCGTAGAGCATACAGATCTAAAAGAGCGTATTTGAGGCGCCGGGAGAGGGATTTGAACCCTCGGGACCTTTATAGGTCACAAGCTCACTAAAGCAATTCCAGGCTTGCGCCCTTCCAGACTAGGCGACCCCGGCAGTGTAATTTCCTAATCAAATCTGTATATTAACCATTCAAACTTACATTCTACATTACGACTAGATTTATGATGTAGCCATTTGAAAGAAGCCAGATTATTATGACTCATCATACATAATGCTTTCAAGCAATTTACCTGACCACAAATCATACTTTTTTATTCCTAAATGTCCAGTTTTCACATTGTGGTCTTCGACATCTGAAAAAAAAAGAAATCTCATTCTACAGACGTTACAAATCCATACTGTCTTCAAGTCATCTTGATGCATATCGATGGAATAATCAATTCATACGATTTAAGTGATAGGTAAGCAGATCATATTAGTTTTGTTTACAATTATATTAGGAATCTCCATGCAATCTATTGTTGGCGTAGAATGTTAGATAGCAAACAGTATTTCTATTTTATAGATTTTTAATAGATAAATATATGAAATTAAAGTTCTCTAGATAATAATATTTTGCTAATACAACGAAGAGAAATTATTTACTTTTTTTGACAAATCAATACATAGGATCGTAGCACTGATAGCCATCCTCGAAATTATCTTTGCTTATATTAAGACATGTTATTAATTATATTATCATGTATATAGATAACTCTTAATCTTGTTTGAATTCATACATAACATAATATGTATATTTTAGATCAGAAGACAAACGTAAAAATAAGGATTATGATACCAAATATTATCTTTTATGGGAAATCAAGGATCCTCAGATCAGTGTAAAAATGGAAACCACATAGAATGCGAAGAGTGCACATGCAATTGCCATATTCCAGGTACAATGGACAATCTAGCAAAGAATATCGCCAGATTAGAAAGGCAATCCCCAGGTCTAGGCGAATCTCTTTAATATTATATTATCCTAAATCGGCATCTTCTTCTAATTTATCAAGGTTTATCCTTACATTTTGATTCTTCGCTGCTATGAAATCTTGGCTACTTTTGCGCCACACTTTTGGATAAGTACCGGGTTTCATAATTATCCTCTTTA